>JAOTWM010000562.1 GCA_029862885.1 Gammaproteobacteria bacterium | reverse complement strand
ATCCGGTATATGCGGTTTCCCCGATCGCGTACAGACCGTCGATGTCGGTGCGTGCTGCGAGGTTAGTGATTATTCCCCCGCATGTGTAATGTGCCGCCGGGACGACTGGTATAGGGCCTTTCGTCATATCGAAACCAAATTCGAGACAGCGTTCATGGATAGTGGGGAAATGCGATAAGATGAAGCTCTCGGATTTATGGGAAATATCGAGAAAAACAGAATCGAAACCGCCCCGCTTCATTTCATAATCGATGGCGCGCGCGACGATGTCGCGCGGTGCGAGTTCGGCGCGTTCATCGTGGTCGGGCATAAATCGCCGCATGGTCGGTAACAGCAATATTCCACCTTCGCCGCGCACCGCCTCTGAGATCAGGAACGACTTGGCACGGGGGTGATATAGGCAAGTCGGGTGAAACTGCACGAATTCCATGTTGGCGACCCGGCAACCCGCACGCCACGCCATCGCGATACCGTCGCCTGTCGACGTATCTGGATTGCTGGTATACAGATACGCCTTCGACGCTCCGCCGGTGGCTAGCGCAACGAATTTTGCAGCGACCGTGTGGACGGAGCCGTTTGGTAAGTCGAGAACGTAGAGTCCAACGCAGCGATTTGCACGCTTGGCCGTGAGTTTTTCGGAGGTAATCAAGTCGATTGCAATATGATCTTCGAGGAGCTCAATACCGGTATGCTCGCGGGTCTGTTGTTCGAGCGTTGTTTCGACAGCGCGGCCAGTCGCATCAGCCGCATGTATAACCCGCCGGTGGCTATGGCCGCCCTCTTTAGTCAGGTGAAATCCATCATCGTGATCCGGAGACGATCGGCTGAACACTACGCCGCGCCGTACCAACCAGTCGATACACTCAGGCGCTTTGCGGACCACCAGATCCACCGTATCGGCATGGCACAATCCACCGCCCGCCGATATCGTGTCGGCGCTGTGAGATTGAAACGAATCCTCGGCGCTCAAGGCAGCGGCGATGCCGCCTTGGGCATACAGACTAGAGCCTTCAGACAACCTGCCTTTAGCGATAAGCAACACCGACAAACCGTAGTCTGCGGCGCGCAGTGCAAGGCTTAAGCCCGCCAATCCGCCGCCAATGATGGCGAGGTCCGTGGTGTACTGTGCAGGCATTGGATCCAGCCGTATCGGGTGTGAGCGGCGATTTTACGCTATCATAACGGTCCTGCCGAGTACCGGATCGCAGGGAGCCTGACCACCAGTTGCGAACGCATTAGCCAAAAATACGCCAAAATCATTAACCGCAGGCGAACTTTATCGGGTTGCCATTGTCTTTTTGGACAGGCACCGAATGGAAGCGCCAGCGGTGTTTCGGAAGCCGATATCACATGGACAATCACAATGTGGACGAAACGCTGGTGGCGCGCGTCCAGCATGGCGACAAGCGGGCGTTTGACCTATTGGTGGAAAAGTACCAGTACAAGATCGGCAATCTGGTGTCGCGTTATGTTTACGATCATGCTGAGGTGGATGATATTGTCCAGGAAGTCTTTATTAAGGCATACCGAGCGATAGCACGATTCCGGGGTGATAGTGCGTTTTACACCTGGCTCTATCGGATTGCGATTAACACCGCCAAAAATTATCTGGTATCGCAGGGACGCCGGCCCCCTGGCTCTGATATCGATGCGGTCGATGCAGAGACCATCGAGGCCGGACGTAATTTACGCGAGTCGGGAACGCCCGAGGCGAATGTGCTCAGTTATGAGCTAGCCAAGACCGTCAGCACGGCACTTCAAAACCTGCCGCCGGATCTGCGCGAAGCAATCAGCCTCCGAGAGCTCGAAGGATTGAGTTACGAAGAGATTGCAGTGGCAATGGATTGCCCGATCGGGACGGTGCGATCGCGGATTTTCCGCGCTCGCGAGGCAATTGACAACGACTTAAAGCCGTTATTGGACTAAGCTGACTGGTAAGCGTAGTGGCGATGGAGGTAGGCGTATACGAGTGCGCTGCGATTCATTAACAGACAAATTAATAGGTTGACGGGTGTGAAATGAAAGAGATCTTATCGGCTGCGATCGATTCCGAAGCATCGGAGCGGGATTTTGGCGCGCTTTTGCAGGAATGCCATGCTAACGACGAGATGCGTCGGGCATGGGGTAGATATCACCTGATCGGATCGGTAATGCGAAACGATCACGTGGTGTTTCCACGGAATGCCGCGGCGGATCTCGTTGATCGTGTGAGCAACGCTATCGCCGACGAACCGACCTGTCTTGCCCCGCAGAATCGGTGGGCCTCGCGACACGATAGCTCCGCAATGAACGTAGTTCGATTAGTAGCGGGATTAGCAGTTGCCGCGTCGATCGGCGGTATCGCCGTGTTCACGTTGCAGCCAAACGTTGCCGTTGGGCCGGCAATCGTCGAGTTTGACACGCCGCAGAGAATGACACGTTGGCAGACGCAACAACCGGAAATGGAAACCGACTTGAATACGTTATTAGTTGAACATGGTGAGTTCACACCTGCGTCTGGATTAAACGGGTTGATGGCTTATGCAAAGTTCGTCAGCTACGATACTGGCCAGTAACAGCGGCCGAGTCCACGTAATTGTTGGTAAATAACCGGTATTGGACACTAGCCGATCCGGGACTGAATAGGGTCCGGCACGGATTACTGTGTGGTGTTTCGGCGATTTTGCTGCTGGTGAGTACTGCCGTACATGCCCAGTCGGCGACGGATTGGTTGCGCAAGATGAATCGTGCCGCGGACGATTTGAGTTATCGCGGGACATTTGTGTATGTGCATGATAATCAAATTGAAACGATGCGAGTCGTGCGCCGCACCCGCAACGGTATAACCCAGGAACGCTTATTCGCACTAAATGGAGCGGCTCGAGAAATTCTACGAGATCGGCAGCGTGTTTGGTGTTTTTTGCCGGACAAGAAGATGGGAGTCCATCAGTACCGCCAAGCCAGCGACAAGACATTTCCTCGGATTCTGCCCCGCGACATCGACGAGTTGGTGGACAACTATTCACTTGAACTCGGAGCGCGCGAGCGGGTGGCCGATCGCGACACGCAAATCGTAAAAATCGCTCCGCAGGATGAGTACCGCTACGGCTATAATTTGTATGTAGATAACGATACCGGGTTGTTGTTGCGGGCGGAATTATTGGATTCGCAGGGCATGCCGATCGAGCAGTACATGTTCGCGGAAGTGGATATCGGTGGAGTGATCGAGGATCGCCAACTTGAACCGCGAACGCCGCGTGCG
>JAOTWM010000093.1 GCA_029862885.1 Gammaproteobacteria bacterium | reverse complement strand
CCAGGTAGTCGGTGCCCAGATAAAAGGTACCGTATTCGTTGGAATGGGCATCGAGAAAACTGTCATCACCGTCCATATCCATTTCATGGAAGGGAGCGATATAAGGGCCGATCGCAACGATAACCAGCCAGAATGCCACAACTGCGACCGCGAGTTTGCCAACCCAGGAAAGTTTGAGCCTTCTTTTGGGTGGGGCGTCAGGAAGTTCGGCAAACGAGTCAAGTTGCGCCAGGACTTCTTCTTCTTTTTTTGCTGTAGTTTCTTCAGCCATGTCAGTACCCTATTTTGGTTGCCTGAGGCGCGGATTGGAAAGTATCGAAGCGACGTCCGCCGTAAGGATTAGGATTACGTATGTGCCACAGAAAATCATTGCGCAGGCTTGTACCAAGGGCAAATCCCGGGTCTGTACGCCATCGATCATGAGTTTTGCAAGGCCAGGATAAGCGAAGATCGTTTCAACGATGACTACGCCACTGACCAGATAAGCCAGGTTCAGTGCAATCACATTCACAATGGGGCCAATAGCGTTGAAGAACGCGTGGCGAAGAATAATTCGTCCCTTTGGCACGCCTTTTAATATCGCCATCTCAATATAAGGCGAGTTCATGACGTTTAATATCCCTGCTCGGGTCATCCTTATCATCTGTGCAGACACCACAATAACTAAGGTGATCAGGGGCATAGCCAGAGCTTTCATTAGCTGGAAGAAATTCTCATCGCCCGTCATATAGGCCGTTGAGGGTAACCAGTGCAATTCGACGGCCAGAATCAGAACCAATACCGTCGCGATAAAAAACTCGGGCACTGAAATGAGGCTCAAAGTGCAAAATGTGACGCTTCGATCGAGCCAGGTTCCGGGGTGCATGGCAGCCCATAGCCCAAGCGCTATTGAAATAGGTATTGAAATTAGGGCAACAAAACCCGCCATCATCATGGTATTGCCAAAACGCCCACCGATTAAACTAGCAATGGTCGCTCCTCCCGCCTTGGAAATACCCAAATCGCCGGAGGCCATATTACCCAGCCAGGCAAAATAACGCATATACGCCGGGAGATCCATGCCAAGTTCCGCGCGAAGCGCGGCCAGAGTTTCCGGTGTGGCACTTTGTCCCAGAATAATTTGGGCCACGTCACCGGGAAGAATACTGGTTGCCAGGAAAACGATAATCGATACCACGATCAATGTAGCGAATCCTATCGCAATCCGTCGCAGGACCATTTGCATCATCATGAGCTTTAACCTCTGGTGGTTATATCCTTACTGTTATCTCCTTAATTGTGCGCAAAAAAAGGCCTGCATCGAATTCAATGCAGGCCTTTTGCTTATCAACAATTAGGCGTCGACCATTATGCCAGCCAGATGAATTCCGGCCATTCGCATGCACCCAGCTGACCCAGAGGTACTTTGGGCATGCCCATAATGTTATCGGCAATACCATCGTTGATATTTGAGAACGCGGGAATAACCATACCGCTGCCTTCGTGGATCAGCGTTTGCATTTCACATTGCATCGCGTGACGCTTGGTTGGATCGGTTTCAGCCAGAACTGATACAAGCAACTCACCCATGCGATCATTATTCCAATAGGTGTCATTCCAGGCAGCGCCCGGTCCAAACTGGATTGCCATTTGTGATTGCGCAGTAGGACGCATGTTCCAGCTCACCACATTCACTGGCTCTTGCATCCACACCGCACCCCAGTATCCATCGGTAGGTACTTTCTTGACCTGGAGGTCAAACCCGATCTTGGAGCAGTTGACCTGGGCCAGCAGAACGGCGTCTTCGATACCAGACATGACCGGCGCAACAAATACCTCGGCGCTACTGATACCGGATTTTTTGAAGTGGAACTTGGCTTTGTCGGGATCGAATGCTCGCTGTGGCAGCTCGGAACAGAAATCCGGGCCATGTGCACTCGAAACCGGAGTGTCGTTACCTAAAGAACCCTTGCCTTTCAGGATCTTCTCAACGATGCGTTCCCGGTCCTGGATATACTTCATGCCTAAAACGAAATCATCGTTGCTGCCAGGCAAGGTATTTTTGAGACAGCATATACCCATTTGCAGCGCGGCCGGGGTCGACAACAGCGTAACACCGTCTGCTGATTCGACCTGGCGGAATGCCTTGCCATCAATTTGGGTAACCAGCTGCATATCACCGGCAATCAGTGCGTTCACACGTGCCACCGGATCAGTGATCCCGGTAATTTCAATGGCATCGAGGTTTGCACCTTCCCGCCAGTAGTTTTCATTTCGCTTGTGCACTGATTTTACCCCGGGCTCAAACGACTCCAGGGTGAATGGACCGGTACCGTTGCCTTCACCGGTGGTGCCATTCTTGACAATCTTGGTCTGAAATATACCTAGTACGATTGGCAGGTCAGCATTAGGCGTTTCCATTATCGCCTTGCATTCATGCTCACCGGTTTTCTTCCATTCCTTGACTGAGGACAGAACCGCCTTGATCACCGACGTTGATTCTTCGCCCAGGTGACGGTTCATGCTGTAAACCACGTCATCCGCAGTCAGCGGTGAACCATCATGAAAGTTCACACCCTTGCGAATCTTGAATGTCCATTCCGTGGCGTCGCCATTAGGCATGAATTCTTCGGCCAACTCCGGCTGCGGTGTCAGGTCATTGGAATGCTGGACCAGGCTGTTGTAGATTGTTCGCCCGCGGGTATAGTCAATGGTCGAGGTAAACAGCGTGGGATCCAATTGATCATCGGGCCCATGCAGGTTGGACGCCATGCGTACGGAACCGCCTTTCTTAGGTGTTTGTGCCATGGCAACCTGACCCGAGGAAAAAATATTGCTCGCGGCCGCGTACGTCACGCCGGTGGCCATCATAATCTTGAGGACTTCACGTCGGGAAAATCCCTTGCGAACCGCTCGGTCTACCAAATGCTTGCCGGCGCGGTCAAGGTCGGAATACTGCAGCTCCTCTGGCGTCGGCTTATCGGTGAATTTATCTTTCATCTACTTGCTCCAAGGTCGGGATTATGTTTTTGAGATCGGTTTTTGTAATAGTTATGGCGAAAAAACAGTAACACAGATTACCAGCGCAGACCACCGGTAACCACAGCCGTAACACAGACGTGCTCCGAAAATCAGCACACCGTTCAGTAACTCCCGCTGGAGATCGCCTTGGCGGTGTCGACAATTGATAAATAGCGGCGTGTGATCGCCGTAGGCCGTTGATTACATTTAATTATTCTAGCGAAACAAGGCTCCCATCTCAAACCAAGAGCTTATCGCGGGGGCAGTTTCCCGATCACCAAGCCCTATCGAAGCGATTGTCTGCCCCGGGGCACCTCTGAACAAACTTGGTGGAATTTGTTTGTCCACGTGCGCAGTTTGGGATCGCGGTTTCTGGCTAAGAGTTTAGCAATCTTAGGATTTTCCACCGCTGCCAATTGCTGCGTGATTCAATATTATGAGGATTCCTGGAGCCCAATGGCAATCCGCTCAGGGGCTTAGATACCTGGTCCCCGGTCGAATCACGCCACCGTGGACGCGGGAAAGATCACTTACCACTTGCACAACCATTCGTTGTCGACCGAGGTTTGGGGCGGGAATTCGTGCACAAGCAGACGGCAAAGCTCGTTCTTGACGGCAGCCATCGAGGTGTCATTAAAAAGGTTATGGTGTTCGTTCGGATCCGCGTGCAGGTCGAACAATTCACCCCAGTGCGAATTCTGCGGATAAATCGTGAAGCGGTATTGATCCGTTCGAACGGTCTGGTTGTAAATTTCGGGTCGCGCCGACGGATGGAATTCTCCGAAGTCGTATTGGCGAATAGACTCGCTTTCGCCGCTGATCAGAGGGCTGAGCGAGACACCGTCGAACGGCGCGTCGCCGGCACTCGCCGCCGCCATATCGAGAAACGTCGGTGCAAGATCGATATGGTTCGTCAGGGAATCCACAGTTGTACCTGCCCGAATCCCCGGTCCGCTCATGAGCAGGGAAATTTCGGTCAGTTGTCGATACGGAGGCGGCCCTTTGTGCAACAAACCGTGGGAGCCGAGCAACTCGCCGTGATCGGATGTGAACATGATCACGGTGTTTTCTTTCAATCCGAATTGTTCCAACAACGCAAGGATGCACCCGACCCCATCGTCAATCATTTCGATCATCGCATAGGTATAGGCGATCGCGCGGCGCATCGACTCGTCACTGACATCCTCGGTGGTAATCATCGAGCCGGCTTCGAGATCCGGCCGAGCGGACCAGTAGAGTTGTCGAAAGCCCTCTCCCTTGGGATAAAGCTCGCCGTAGTATGACGGCATATTCTTAAGTTCGTCGGGTTCACAATGCGGAAGCGGCATATCGTCCGGATCAAATCGGTCGGCGTAATCGGCCGGTGGCGCAAACGGATGATGCGGGTCAGGATAGGATACAAATAAAAAGAACGGCGTGTCGGCGCCCTCATGCTCCTCAATAAAATTCACCGCATTATTTGAGATCCAGGTGTTGTAGTGATAGTCGATCGGCATGGCGGAACGCCAAAGCTCATCAAGATCTCGTGGCGGAGGCTCTAACGCTTGATTGACATCGAGCAGATCAGCGGTTTGCGGGTGATGTTTTCGCAACCAGTTCGCGTAATGCCCGGCAATCGCCGCGGTATCGGATTCACCCAGCACCAGATCGAGCGTTTGGAATCCGTAATACGGGCCCGTCCAATCGCCGGATTCGGGGCTATCCCAAAACGCCCGCGAGTCCGGCATGAACCGATTGGCAGGGGCAAGTAGCGGCTGCAAGTGCTGCTTGCCGACGCTGTGAGTACGATATCCGGAGTTCGCCAATAACGCGGTCAATGTGGGAACGCTCGAGTCGAGCGCCATCCCGTTCATGATAAGTTTGTGGTGGCGCGGGTAGAGGCCTGTAAACATCGTCGCGCGACTCGGCGAGCAGATTTGCATCGGCGTGTTGTGCCTCGTAAAGCGTGTACCCGACGCGGCGATACTGTCAAGATTCGGCGTCCTCGCGTATGCATTGCCCGCACAACCGAGGCTGTCCGAACGTTGTTGATCGGTGCAAATCCAAAGAATATTTGGTCTAGTCATTGGCAAGTTTTTGTCAAATATCGGGCTTCTGATAGCCGCCCATTAATTTCTCGATCCGCGCGGCGACGGCAAGCGCAATATCTTCGCGCCATGGCGCCGCAACGACTTGAACACCGACAGGCAGGTTCCCGTGTTGGCTGGTGCCGGCGCGGACGACCGCGGCAGGCCAGCCGAAAAGGTTATAGACCGTAATATGACTCCACGTTAAGAAGTCGTCCTGCAACGAAGCACCATGCGGTCGTGCAATGTCGTGTGACGCAGGGCAGATGATCGCATCGTAATTTCGCATAAACTGCAGCGCTTGGCTTTTAACCTCATCGATGGATTCCATCAATACCGGATCTACGGTTTTCGGCTCGGCCAATTCACCTTTGATTAGGCACTCAAGATTGGGCCCGGGGTTGGTCGTGCCATAGCGTTCAAGTAATCTCATGGCGTTACCGCCGCGGGCGGCGCGGAGTAATTGTTCGAATAGCTCCGCGGCCTGGGGGATACATGACGGTGTAGTTTCCGTGATCCGCGAACCGTCGCCAACGAGCGAAGTAGCGACAGATCGAACAGTGTCGACAACATCCACACACGGTTTGATCACACCATTGTCGGTGTACATCGCGAGGTGCAATTCGTCTAAATTGACATCTGCCGGATCATACAACGGCATCGGCACCACGGACGGGTCGCGCCAATCCATTTCGCATATCAACGGCAGCGCCAAGGCTAAATCTTCGACGTAACGCGCTATGGGTCCGATCTGAGTCAGCGAATCGAGCACCCCGGCGCCATAGGGAATAATATGGCCGGTCCGCGGCACTCGACCCGCAGTCGGCTTGATGCCTGCAACACCACACAGGTGCGCAGGCTCTCTAATGCTGCCACCCGTGTCCGAGCCCAGCTCGAGCGCCGACCCCCCGGCGGCAATGATTGATGCCGACCCGCCGCTACTCCCGCCGGGACTACGTTCAAGCGCATACGGATTATTGGTTCGGCCATAGACGAGATTGTCGGTTTCGCCACCCAGCGTCAATTCAGGAGTGTTGGTCTTGCCGAGCACGACGGCGCCGGCGGCGCGCAATGCGGCGACAACGGGGGCATCTTGGTCCGGTAAATAATCCACACGGCCCTGGGTTCCGCCAGTGCTGATTAAACCTTCGGTATCCAACGAATCCTTGAGAGTGATCGGCACGCCGTGCAGCGGCCCATTGATCGTGCCACGTGCCGCAAGAGCATCCAATTCCATCGCTTCGTATCGAGCACGTTCATCGGCACGTTGTACCACGGCATTGATCAGAGGGTTTACTTCGTCAATGCGCTGCAGGCAAGCGTCAATGACATCCACTGCACGTAGATTTCCCAATCGAATTCCCTGCGCGATTCGAGTGGCTGACCAAAATAAGAAATCTGTCATTGATCTATTCCATCGATTCGTTTCTAACCACTCCTTAATGGCAGGGCTACGAAGGGCCACAATAAACTAATCGGCCGTAAACGCCGCCATAATACAATCACAGTAATAACCAAGGTCCATCGTGCGTGCCAGTCGAATTTAATTCATTGCGGCACTTGCTGTCGGTAGTTACGTCGATAGGCAATCCGACTACGAGTGTAGTCGGGTCACGCCGGATGATTTATGCTCCGATCAAAATATGCTAGTCGCTCAAACAGGACGCCATCATCGCTCGTTTGGACCAACCCGGCCCCGCGGAATCCGGATCCGACCAACTCCCACCACTCCCAGTCGGTCAATATGCCGCCTTTGTCCTGGCGCAGTTCGTGGGACAGAACCCACTTATGATTCGCCCCCTTCACTGGCGTGCGCGCTTCCCACCGATACACATAATCTGCAAGCATCGCACGCGTCACCGGCTCTGGTTCGGCGGGATCGTCGAAAAAGAAATCCTTTGCCGTGGCGGCCAACAGCAGTTCGGCATTCATCTCATACCAGCCCTTGTATGTAAGACGCTCTGAGTTCAACTCGTCTGGACATTCGGTCCCTCAATAGAGACATAGTTACGCGTGGGATCATGCACAAGAGTTGCCGAGGCGAACTGCACAGTGGTAGCCGGATGGATTGCAATTCCCGTCCAATTACACCCGGCATGCCGCTGCCGATACAAAAACCGTATTGACCGTTACTTAATCGTGTATTGACGGGCGGTCAGGCCGGCCACACGACGGGAAACGACGGATGATCCATTGCGTCACCCGGCTTCAGGTCGACCTCGCGATACGGCGGGGATGTCTGCCACGGACGAACCGCAAAACGCGCATCGTCGCCGAGCCAACGGGTCGAGAATCCGCGCCGACGGGATTTTAGCCCGGCGGTCGCCGGCGCACCGTGTATGGTTCGCATATGGAATACGATACAGTCACCTGCCTCGAGATCCCATGACAGAATGTCGTAGTCGTCGCGATGAGTATCTATGTCGGGAATCATCTCGAATCCCTCGACACCATCGGAATAGTTCTCATGATTGATGAACAGCCGCGGGTAGTAGCGCCTTCCGTCTGCGTGTGAACCGGCGACAAATTCAGGGCAGGCGCTCTTCGGTACGACATCGAGCGGCAGCCATATTGAACACAGTTGATCGCCATCGACGCCGTAGTACGACAGATCATGGTGCCAGGGCGTTACTTCCCGGGTACCAGGCTCCTTGACGAGCACATGCTCGTGATAGATACGCGCGGTTGTGGAACGCATAAGCCGGGCCGCAATTTCTGCGGCCGGAGAGTGCATGACGAATTCCTGATACTCGTCGATACGCTGCCAGTTGCAATAATCGTCATAAAATCCGCCGGGTTCTCCCGTTTTTGTATACATTGTGTGATCGGGCCCGGGATCCGCAAAGTTCTTATCAACGCCCACGGCGAGACTATCCAACCAGTGCTGCGCAAACAAGCCGCGCAGGCAGACCGCCCCGTTTCGTTCGAACTCATCGACGAGTGCATCCGAAATTCTTATTACGTTCATGCTCTGAGCCCCGCTTCGTTACCGGTTCGTCCCCAAAACAACATGCGCACCGATTCACTATTTTTAAGATCAGGTTGTTCGCTATAACACAACACGGGCACCAAGCGCGCCCGACGTCCGCTTACCCGCGTTACTCGATGAATAGTTTGCTGCCCACCAAATATCAAAAGCGTTCCCGCAGTAAACGGTAGTTCAACCACTCCGTTGCGATTGCCATCCAACACAGCGGCGACAATTTCTTTTTCGTTTGCACGCCCGCGAATTTTCGGCACGTATTCAAAGGCGCCGCCGGATGTCGGAGCCTGCAGCATAAGGGTTACGGTAAATTCCGATTCATCGAAGTGCCAACCGTGTTCGCCGCCATCGACGAAAACGTTTATCGAACACGCCCCGAGTGGATCAGCAAAACGGTAGAACTCGGATTTGCCTAGAACGGAGCCGATAAAGTCCTTGAGTGGATCCCATAAGTACAATCGACGCAGATAGGCATCATCAGGGATACGATCATATGCCACGGAACCGACGTAGGTTTGTTCCTGGCGCTTGGCAACGTCCTGGACCGACCATTCCGGATTGTCTTCGGTCAAGTATGCATTGTGGGTGCTTTTACAGAAGTACGCCTCACTCGAAATCGCACTCGCCTCTTCTGCAAGAATTTGCCGGGCCCCGGGGACAATGAAATCCGGCAACATACAAAGCCCGGTTTCCAGATACTCCCGGCGGCATTGTTTCGCGAACGCGGCGCCTTCAGCGGTATCGAGATCGGCGATTGGGTAGCGCGCGAGATTCACCATATCGGCAGCAGTATCTATCACGTTTACCACATTGTTCATTTCACCGCCCTCTAACATTACCCATAAGAGATCCCAATATAATTGTGACAATTACCGGAAATCAATCATTATCGCCTCGCTAATACACAGTATAGTGCGGTGGCGCCATGTGGATTGAACGTATCACCAAGGCCCCCTATGAATTGACCGGCGGCCGCCTCGTTAAGGTACTATGTTCTCACCACACCGTATGCCTCCAAAATATGACTTATGCCACGAACTGAATCCCAGCCGAGCCGAGAATTGATCGGCTACAAGGATACGCCGCCGCAAGCAGGTTGGCCTAACAACGCGCGTGTCGCGGTAAATTTCTGCATTAACTACGAAGAGGGTGCCGAGATGTGCATCCTCAACGGCGATTCGCACTCGGAATGCCGGGTGTCCGATCTCGTAGTTGAGCCGCGGGCCGGCATGCGCGATCTCAATATCGAATCAAATTACGAATACGGAAGCCGCGCGGGATACTGGCGATTGATCAAGGCATTTACCGACCGTGGCTTGCAAGGCACAGTCAATCTGGTGGGATTAGCAGGTCAGTTGAACCCCTATGCACTCGATGCGCTAATTGAATCAGGTTTCGATCTTCAACCCCATGGTTGGCGCTGGATCGACTATCACACGCTTAGCGAAGATGAAGAACGCGAGCACATCACGAAATCTATAGCGCAAGTGGTGCAACTCACAGGCGATCATCCGCTCGGCTATTACGCAGGTCTGCCCAGTATTAATACCCGCCGCCTGCTGGTTGAGGCTGGTGGTTTTATCTACGACTCGGACAGCTATGCGGATGACTTGCCGTATTGGACCCGCGATTTCGGAAAACCTCATTTGCTGATCCCCTATTCTCTAGACACCAACGATTCACGCTTCGCCCGCGCGGAAGGCTATCAGTTAGCTGATGAATTTTATACCTATCTAAAAAATGCTTTCGATTGCCTGTATCAAGAAGGCAAATCGATACCAAAAATGATGACCGTCGGATTACACGCGCGTCTGTTGGGACGCCCGGGAAGAATCGACGCTCTACATCGTATACTCGATTACATACTGACCCACGACAGGGTTTGGATCTGCCGGCGTGGGGATATCGCAAAACACTGGATTGCGCGGCACCCTTTCTCCGGATAGACACCACCGGCTGTACCGGAATCGGAAGGACCAACGGCCAAGATCCGAATTTTCTCCGCTTATGATCGTATCGAGTCAGATACATCTTTCGATATTTCTAGTAATATAGTTGCATATAGATTAAGTTTTCACTATACTAACGCCATGAAGCTGGAAACCGCGGCACTGATGTTGAATGAAATTGGTAATCCCACCAGGTTGAAAATCGTTCGCTTGCTGGTACGCGCGGGGGACCAGGGGCTGCCGGTTGGGGCACTACAAAAGAAACTGCAAATTCCGGGCTCGACATTGACCCACCACATAAGCCATTTGAAAAATGCGGGTGTAATCCGGCAGCAGCGGCAGCAGGCCACACTGTTCTGCAAAATGGAGTATAAGCGGTTAAATAAGCTCGTCGCGTATCTAACTGAAGAATGCTGTATTGACGATGCGCCGGCCAATGACTATGAAACCGGGTAGTTGTCAGCCACCATAAATCGACCTATTCAGAAATCATGGTTGAAACTGCAATTGCGAACTCTCGAAGCTACGTCAAACGTATCGTCGTAAACGCGGGTAAGCTCGGCGCTGTAATAAAGGATCCGGTGTTTCGCACACTGATCGCCTTGATCGGAATATTGGCGATTTTTGATTTTTCTCAAGTCCGCGAAAGTCTGGTATTTACGCTGCAGGCGCTATGGCAGATGCTGCCGTTCTTTGCTCTCGCGATCGGGTTCGCCGGTTACGCCAAAGCAAGTAATGCCGATGCGTTAATTGCCGGGGTTTTTTCCGGCAACCCTGTGCGCGCCACGGCTCTCGCCGCGCTCGTGGGAGCGATCTCTCCGTTTTGTTCGTGCGGCGTCATTCCGCTGATCGCCGCGCTGCTCGGTGCGGGTGTACCGCTCGCGCCGGTAATGGCATTCTGGGTGGCCTCACCAATTATGGACCCGGAAATGTTTATCCTTACCGCAGCCGGGATCGGATTGAATTTCACCATCGCCAAGACCCTTGCGGCTGTAGGAATGGGATTGTTGGCCGGATTCACGGTTCTATTTCTGCGGCACTTTAGTTTTCTCGAAGCTCCTTTACAATCGCACGTTACTGGCGGCGGCACATCATCCCGTGACTCCAACGTACCACCAGAGCTCAACTGGCGATTTTGGCGCGAACCGCAACGAATCCGTGCATTTCGATCGGAGATTTATGCGATTGGCATATTTCTTGGAAAATGGCTCGCATTCGCGTTCTTTTTGGAGAGTTTGATGATTGCCTATGTGTCGCCCGACTGGATCGTGGATTACGTGGGTGCCGACAATGTATTTGCTATTCCGTTGGCCGCGATCGTTGGAATGCCCTCCTACCTCAATGGCTATGCAGCAATTCCTCTGGTGTCCGGACTGCTCGACATGGGGATGACACCGGGTGCCGCCATGGCATTTATTACCGCCGGCGCCGTATCTTCTATTCCCGCTGCCATCGCGGTGTTTGCGTTGGTAAAAAAACCCGTATTCGCGCTCTACCTGTCGCTCGGCGTGACCGGATCCATACTCACAGCCTGGCTTTACCAAGTTTCCGGCGGATCGATTTGAGAAACCGAAACGGAGCACATCATTTTGCCTGGGCCGCCTGGCAACGCATTCACGATGTTCTGTAAAATGACGTTGCTGAGGCGCCCGACCGATACTATATAAGTATTGCCGTGCGATCTCTATTACACTGATTCATCATCGGCGTAGGAATTCTAAATGCAAAACAATCTGAAGTTCTATATTAACGGGGAATGGGTTGATCCGATCACACCTGCCAGCATTGATATCATAAATCCAGCAACCGAGCAGGCGTTCACGCAAATTAGCGCGGGCAGTGCCGAAGACATCGACCGCGCCGTAATCGCCGCACGTGTGGCGTTTGAGAGTTACTCGCAATGGGACGTGACACAACGCATCGAGTTACTCGAATCGATCCTCGAAATCTACAAAACGCGCTGTGACGATATTGCCGAGGCAATTTCACAAGAGATGGGTGCACCAATCACCCTGGCGCGAGGCTCACAAGCCCTGCTTGGTGCGAACCATCTGAAAACGACAATCAACTCGTTACGTGATTTTGTATTCGAGGCCGTTGAAGGCGACATGATCCTGCGCCACGAACCAATCGGCGTGTGCGGCATGATCACGCCCTGGAACTGGCCGATGAATCAAGTCATGGTTAAAGTTGCCCCGGCGCTGGCCGCCGGCTGCACGATGGTGTTGAAACCCAGTGAAGAATCGCCGCTCGATGCGATGATATTGGCCGACGTGCTGCACCAAGCGGGTGTTCCGGCGGGCGTGTTCAACCTCGTAAACGGCTACGGCCCGGTGGTGGGTGAGGCCATGTCGGTACACCCGGGCATCGACATGATGTCATTTACCGGATCGACACGTGGCGGCATTGCGGTGGCGAAAGCGGCTGCCGATACTGTCAAGCGCGTCGGGCAGGAACTGGGTGGAAAGTCCGCCAACATTATCCTCGACGATACTGACCTTGCGAAGGCAGTTGCGGACGGCGTCGACTATTGCATGAATAACAGCGGCCAATCCTGTAATGCTCCCACACGAATGCTGGTGCCGAACGAAAATATGAATACCGCCATCAACGCCGCCCGTGCTGCCGCGGAAAATATCAACGTCGATGATCCTGCGCGCGAAGGCAACCATATCGGCCCGGTCGTGAATCGCAACCAATTCGAGAAGATCCAATCCCTGATTCAGAAAGGTATCGATGAAGGTGCGACTCTGGTCACGGGTGGAACGGGCCGCCCAGATCATTTAGCGACGGGCTACTACGTCAAACCGACAGTGTTTGCTAATGTCAATAACAATATGACCATCGCACGCGAGGAAATCTTTGGCCCCGTGATTGCAATTCTCGGTTACGATAATGAAGACCAGGCGGTCGAGATCGCCAACGATTCCGACTATGGCCTGGCAGGCTATGTCAGCTCCGGAAATATGGAACATGCCAAAGCCGTGGCGCGAAAGATCCGCGCAGGGCAAGTGGCGATCAACTATGTTGGTGGCACTTCTGATTCGCCGTTTGGCGGGTACAAACAATCCGGCAACGGCCGCGAAAAAAGCAAATGGGGTCTGCTGGAATTTCTTGAACTGAAAGCGATCACCGGTAGTATGGCGAGTTAATCCGGAGTGACTAAGAAACTAAATAGGATTGCACCCGGATCAATTGTTCCGAGCTGGCAGGACTCATGTTCATAAAGAACCCCGACAACAATTATCCTATACGGGGGACATATGAGTCTTGAGACCTATTCAGATGAATTCGACGCATCTGTACAATACCACTGAGCTCGAGAACCCATTTACTTCTGCAGACGCGGAACCGCCCATGGATAGCAATACTAACGAACCGCGAATAGCCCCCCTTGATCCGGCCGAAGCGGATTCACAAACCGCGGCCGTACTAACACGCAGGGAGGCGAAGTGGGGCAAGGTCTTTAACGTCGGCCGCACCATTGCCAATGCCCCGGCAATCATTAAGATGATGGATGCCGTCTGGGACAATCTCTGCAACACCAGTTTATCGAGCGCCGACCGAGAAGTCATCGCCATGGATCTCGCGGTCTCCAACGGCTGCCACTACTGCGTACCGGCTCATCGATACATCGTTCACGAAGAATACGAGTTCGACCAACAGACCGTCGACGCCATGGGACGGGTCGCCAAAGGTGAAATGCTGCAAGGCAACGGTCGAATGGCTACGATGCAGCGACTGGTTCGACGGTTAGCGGCGACCAAAGGCGGATTAAATGATGACGAGTACGAGCAATTTCAAGTCGACGGGGTTACGCCACAGCAGATGATTGAAACCATCGCCGAAATTGCCCACTGCACCGTGACCAACTATACGAATCGACTTGCGCGCACACCACACGACGATTTCACTGCGAAATACCGGTAAGCGCCTGCCTACCACATTTTTTATCCCAAGAACTTTTAAGAAAAATGGGCGACGACCTGCATTACACGTCCGTGATATACCGATCCGAACAAATTCAGGTGGTTTAACAGATGATAAAGATTATATAAATCGACCCTGTCTCCAAAACCCGGCGGCAACGGGTTAAACGCATAGTACGCGCGGTAGAACTCTGGGCTGAATCCGCCAAACAATTTTGTCATGGCGAGGTCGGCTTCCGCCCAACCGTAGTGCGCAGCCGGATCAATCAAGACTGGCCCATCCGAGCTAAACAGCACATTACCTGACCAAAGGTCACCATG
>JAOTWM010000092.1 GCA_029862885.1 Gammaproteobacteria bacterium | reverse complement strand
AAAATAGAGTTATTTGCCCTTGCGCCAGATGCACGGCATATGGCTGTGGGTCGCAACAAAGGAACCGTTTGGATTGGCACAAAGAAAACCAAGGTTTGGGCTGCAACCGATCGCGATCTCGACAACGTGGCCGATACGGTCGAGGAATTCAGCCCGAGTGTAAAGTTTGATATTCCCAATGGTGTTTGCTATTCACCTGATGGATTTCTTTTTGTTGCGGAGCGCAATCGAGTCCTAATGTTCCCGGCCGCCGAGTTTTTTATGGAAAGTCCAGACACTGTAGCCATTCCTATTGTCGCCCAGGGTGAGCTCATTCCTGTAGATGAAGAATCTTACAACCACACGGCTAGGGTTTGCGCGATTGGACCGGATAATAGGCTCTATATTAGCCTCGGGCAGCCGTTTAACGTGTCTCCGCCAGACAAACAAGAACTCTACGACAAGATTGGAATTGGCGGCATGCTCAGAATGGATCGCGATGGTTCTAATCGCGCGGTAGTTGCCACTGGAATCCGAAACTCCGTAGGTCATGCATTTAATTCTGTTGATGGCAGTCTTTGGTTTACTGATAATCAGGTGGACGGCATGGGCGATGAAACCCCACCAGGAGAAATTAATCGTATGCCTGCAGAGGGAATGTGGTTCGGGCATCCCTACTACGGCGGTGGTGAAGTTCGTACTGCCGAATACGATGGTCAGGATATCCCCGAAGAGTTGATGTCCAAGTACGTGCCACCCCAGGTAGAAACAATTGCCCACGCTGCCGATCTGGGTATGATGTTTTATACGGGAAGCATGTTTCCTTCAAAATACAAGAACGCCATCTTTAGTGCGCAGCATGGTTCTTGGAATGCAGTGAAACCACGAGGCGCTAGAGTAATGGTCACCTTTCTCGACGAAGAGGGCAACGCAGCTGAAACAATTCCATTCGCGGAGGGTTGGTTGCAGGACAACGGCGTATATTCCGGTCGTCCAGTAGATGTCCAACAGTATGTCGACGGATCTATTCTTGTTTCTGATGACAAGGCTGGTGCCGTGTATCGGATTTTCTACGAAGGATAGTTTTCTCTTATAGCGCGGGTCGCACTTCGGCCCGCGAATTTCTAGCAATCGAATGAACCTTTATATGCTTTGCGTGGGCGTCGCTTCTGCGCTAACAACGCTGATATTGATGGAAGAAGCTTGGTCTTCAGATCTGACAGTGGGTCGCTCTAAAGTCGAAACCCTCTGTCAGACTTGTCATGGAATGGATGGAATTGCCACGACAACTACCGTACCGAATATTGCGGGACAGCAAATGGATTATTTGGTAATCCAGCTCGAAGCATATCGATCGGGAAAACGCGAACATCCGCAAATGACAATCGTTTCTCAAAATCTCACCGACGAGGATATTGAGAATGTCTCTCACTGGTATGCCTCAATAAAGTTCTCGGTTGAAATGCCGGAATAGAAGTTATTACGGGTCAGCAAAAATATTTCGATCAAAACAATGAAAATGAAAAGCGTTTTTAGGCAGTTATCTGTGCTGCTGATTATCTCTCACGTCCCAAGCTATGCCCAGGTAACGGAACTGGAGGCGGTTACAGTTACCGCAACCCGAACTGAAAAATCTGTAGACGAAATTCCGGCGGGCGTAAGCACGGTGTCCCAGGATGCGGTGCAACTAGGCACGGAACAACTTGGACTGGACGAATCTTTGAATCGCGTGCCAGGCGTATTTTTCCTTAATCGTTATAACTTTGCGCAAGATTTACGCGCTTCAATTCGCGGGTTTGGTGCAAGATCAAATTTCGGTATCCGGGGAATAAAAATAATCGTCGACGGAATCCCTGAAACGTTACCTGGTGGACAAGGGTCGGTGGACGGTATCGATATAGGCTCGGCGGGAAGAATCAATGTGATTAGAGGTCCGACGTCTTCGCTTTACGGAAACGCGTCTGGTGGCGCGATTATTGTCGAATCAGAAGACGGTCCGACAGAACCCTTTGCGGAATCGCGGCTTACCTCGGGTGACTTTGGATTCGACAGGGTGCAGGTAAAAACAGGCGGAGAAACAGGTAACTTTAACTATCTGCTCAATTTGTCGGATACTAGCATCGATGGATTTAGAGATCACAGCGAGGCAGAAAACACTCAACTCAATGCCAAATTCTCCATTGACATACCAGGCCCTTCGAGTTTGCAGGCGACAGTACATTACACTGACCAACCGACAGCGAATGACCCGGGAGGAATCACTGCCGAAGATGCGGAAGAAAATAGAAAACAGGCACAGGACAGAAACGTGTTGTTCGACGCCGGTGAAACACTGGAGCAGTCAAGAGTTGGGTTGGTTTACAAGCGCGCCATAGGAAACGATGATGAATTAGAGTTGCGGCTTTACTCCACCCAGAGAGATTTTAGCAACCGCCTACCATTTGAAGACGCTGGTGCGGTACAAATTGATCGGCAATTTAACGGTGGTGGAGCTAAATACAGTTTGAACGGTGATCTCGCCGGCATGGATAATAGACTGTTAGTTGGGTTTGATTACGACCGGCAGGACGACGACCGCACCAGACGTGACAATCTGGAGGGTGTGCTTGGAGACCTAGTATTCGACCAAAGGGAATTGGTAACTTCATTGGGCGTTTTCATACAAAATGAAACGTCGATTGGTCGAGACACTCTTCTTACTCTTGGCTCAAGGAATGACAATATTGAATTTGATGTGACTGACCGCTTTCTTTTTAATGGAGATGATTCAGGCATTGTTGAATTCGACGAATTCAGTCCAATGGTCGGTGTGAGTCATGAGTTCCGACCAGGCAGTTGGTTTTATGGTACGGTCTCGACGGCATTTGAAACGCCAACTACGACGGAATTCGCGAATCCATCAGGCGGTGGGTTTAATCAAACGCTTTCCCCTCAAGAATCCACTAATTATGAGCTTGGGATTAAGTCCAGAGTGGGCGATCATCGAATAGAAGCGGCTATTTTTCATATCACCGTCGATGATGAATTAATTCCTTTTGAGGTTGCCGATCAGCCAGGAAGAAGTTTCTTCGAAAATGCCGGCTCTTCAACCAGAGACGGGTTGGAGTTTTCCTATGTCGCCGCCATCGGAAATGGCATCGAATTGACAGCATCGTACACCTATTCTGATTTCAAATTTGACAACTTTGTAAGCGACGACGGAGATATATTCAATGGGAACAGCATACCCGGAATACCCAGGGATCAGGCGTTTGTGGAGTTCTCGTGGTTTGGTGAGAGTGGTTTGTATGCGCGTTGGGATGTCGCTTATTTTGGTCGCTTTTTTGCAGATAACGCGAACGAGGAAGAAGTGGACTCCTATGTGGTTTCAAATCTTCGCATTGGCTACAACAGTTTTATAGGTGATTGGGAACTGGCTCCATTTCTTGGAATAAACAATCTTTTTGACGAAGAGTATAATTCAAGCGTTCGCATAAATGCTTTTGGAGGCCGATATTTCGAGCCAGCGCCAGATAGGAATGTTTTTTTCGGGGTTACTATTCGGAAGAATTTTTCCAGCTAGGTTCATCGAAACCCGCCTGACGTTGAAATGATTGAGCTTTTAAAACAAAGCCTGGACTATATTGTTTTTGGCATACTTGGTTCGATGAGTTTTTTGATGGTTTGGTTCGCGATAGAGCGAATCCTTTACTACCGTTCAGTAAAATTGTCGGATTTTTCCAGGGAAGATGCGTTAAACATATCTCTAACCAAGCATTTAACCTTGATCTCCACGATTGGTGCCAACGCACCTTACGTTGGTTTACTAGGAACGGTAATCGGTATTTTGATTACTTTCTATGATATCGGCCAGTCAGGCGACAGCATTGAAGTGGGCGTCATTCTCGTTGGTCTCGCGCTCGCTCTAAAAGCCACCGCAATGGGTTTGTTAGTAGCAATACCAGCGATCTGGATTTATAACGGTTTACTCCGTAGGGCCGAGGTGCTCCAGACTGGCTGGCGCACTTTGCATGACAAAAGTTAAACTCGAGCTAAGCGATGAAGAGAATAGATTCCATTAACGTCATTCCGCTCATCGATATAATGCTCGTAATGCTTGCTATTGTTCTTACTACTGCCACTTTCATTAAGGTTGGGCAAATTGAGATCGATCTACCAAGCGTGTCGACGGCTGGCGAGGCCACAAATGAGTCTGGAATTTCCATCACCGTTGATGCCGAAGGTCGTTTGTTTTTTAACGATGAGGGGACAACGGCTACCGCACTTGACAGAGAATTATCCGCGCTTTCAAGAGATACATTCGTCGCATTAAAAGTTGATACAGGTGCAGAGTTTGGAATGTTCACCACCGTCGTGGACATTCTGAACAGACATGGGCTGGAAAATTTATCTGTGTTAGTACAACCTGCAAATGAATAGTCGAGCGACTGCTGATTAAAAAATTCCCTATCGTTCGTTTTAAATTTCACGGCGAATCAAGTTCGAATGCGACCCACACTGGTTGGATTTGCTTTTTCGTTGTTGCTGCATACTGGGCTGGTGATCGCCGTTTTGTGGCTTGCGCGATCGCCGGTTCAATCCGATGGATTGCGTCCGCTAAATATCTCTATCAACGTTTTCAAGACTCTCGAGTCGAAAAACGATGAAGCTGTTGGGTCCCTACCGAATAGCACCCCAGAGCCAACCGTACATCAGAGTGTGGTGTCGGAAACTGAAACACCGTCGAATGCTCCATCCGAACCAGTGGAAGATGTGGCTTTGGAGCCAGCACCTCAAATTGTGCCAGAGCTTGAGGTTGAGACGTTGCCAACCGACCCATTCGAACCGGTGGAACAGCTAGTTGAGGAGCCGACATCTGAAATTGTGTCAGACCGGGAGATTGAAACATTGTTGGATACACGGCCGGAATTGACGGAAAAGCCTATCGCGGAATCGACACCGGAAGAAGCACCGGCGACTGAGGCTGAACCATTATCGGTTGTAACGTCCCAACCGACTGAAGAGAAAGGGACAAAGCCGACTTCCCCTAGGCAGACGGTGCAAGAGAACACGCAAGAAGACCATAAGCGCCTGGTAGTCCAGCAAGAATTAAACAAAGCGACACTCCATCATACAATTGCGTCAACCGAAGCGCACGCCGATGCGCCAAACGCTGATGAAAAATCGGATATTGAGAATAACGATGACTTACAAAGATACCAGTCATCCGTGCGTGAGCGAATCGAAAAAGCGAAGTTTTATCCACGCAAGGCAAAAAGGTTAAGGAGAGAAGGTGCGGTTAGCGTTCAATTTTCAATCGCTGAAAATGGTCAACTTGCTGAGTTGCAGGTATCTGATTCCTCGAACGTTCCTGAACTAGATCGAGCAGCGTTGGAGGCAGTAAAAAAATCCTCACCATTCCCGCCGTTGCCCGCACATTTCCCTAATGATCGCTGGCCGTTCGATGTGACGTTGATTTATGAACTCAATTAGTTTGAGCTTTGGTAAGAACAGCAATCGCTGCCCTGTTCTACAAAATACCAGGGGGTTCTCTTGAACAAGTAACTGACGCTTCTTGTGAGCATGTTTCGGTCGATATCGTCCAGATCATCACCAAAGGCTCTTCACTCAACATAGAGTTGAAAGTTAGTTGCACCCAGACCCACGCCGCCGTGTATAAACAACGACACATCGTCGTATTCGCTATCGGCAATATTCCAGTAGCGAATACCGTTACCAACAAAAGGAACGATCGTTGGGGTTCAATGTCTGGTTCCGCTGTAACGGCAACTACTGGCACTGGAACAGTGCGAAGCTGTAACCAATAGGCTCGTGCCTGCTGTGGCCACGCCGCACTCGTTTTGATTAAAAATCGCGAATCCGACATCACCTGGATAATTTCTTTCACTCCAGCAGCCGTTTCCATCAAGTGGCACCGAACGGTTGGTACCGTCGGAGGCAGTTATTACGACCTGTCGTCCATGGTCCCAACAAATAGCGATATTTTCATTGTCAAATTGGACCTCAATATTCGGTGCCGGAACGTCGACAGGCGTTAGCGAGGCAAGACTCACATTGCAACAGACATGTGGAATTACAACCTGGTGTACTTTGCAATCCGAAACTATATTTGTTTCAAAACCATGGAAGAATTGCTCACCCGACCATATGCGGGGGGGCGCTTTGTCTTGACCTTTACTCTTCGCACCGGTCCAAGCAAACTTGCCCCCTATCTATAAATTTGTCGCAGATTACTATAGAATGAAAATGCTGTTACTTTGGGCAATTTCTCTATTTGTGGCTGCACGTCGTGATCATTAAATTAGCGACAGGACTACTTTTCTCATTCCTTCTTGGTTTTTCCGAAGATGTATTGAGCGGGGATAAGGAGGCAGGCGAGGCCAGATACAATGAAACTTGCATCAACTGTCATGGACCCGCGGGAAAAGGGGTAGCCAGTTATCCAAAAATATCTGGAAAGGAAGTTTCATATACGAAGTTAAAGTTAGAGACTTACAGAGATGGCGTGAAAATTGGACCCAATTCGTCTTTGATGTTCATGATGGCAAAGCCCTTAACAGATGAAGAAATTGCGAATTTAGCTGCGTATTTAAAAGATGCGAGATACGAATAACCCCTGGGGAGAAAAGCGATGAATAAGTTTGAGAAAGCTTTATCGACAGTCACGGCGTCTGCTGTGATAGTAGTCGGATTGGTTTCCAATGCCCATGCTGAGGATCAAGGAAATAGCGGGATGAATATCCCGACCATTGATTCCTCAGAGTTTATGACCGGACTTGAAAGCCCATGGGATATGGCTTTCTTGCCTGACGGTACGATGTTTTATACTGAAAAATGCAAAGGTCTTTCAGTAAGAACAAACTCCGGCGATATAAATGCGCTATATGGAATGAGGGATTCCAGCGGCTACAGCGATTCTGGTAGTGACCTTTTCTGTGATGGCCAAGCTGGCATGTTGGGCGTGGTTGCAGATAGGGACTTTGCGAAGAATCGCGCGCTTTTCGTTTATTCAACTTCTGACAAATATCATGGCGATGGGTGTAAAACCAATTTCGAAAAGTGTGACGGAAACATTGTTATGAAATTTAAGGTCAGTGAAGACCTCAAGAGCGTTTCTGACCGCACAGATATTGTCAAAGATATTCAATATAAGCCGTTCGAGTCAAATCAACCATTCGGTGGGCCCGGCGCTCATAATGGCGGCAGGTTGCGCATTGGACCGGGAGGGTACCTCTGGGTAACTGGTGGTGATCGTCACCGAGGAATTTGTCCTCAGGATGGTACGTTACTTTGCGGTAAAGTGCTCAGGATCGATGGGGACGGTAACGCACACCCAGATAACAACCCTCCTGCTGGCTTTGACAAGCGAATCTACACGTATGGACATAGAAATGTCCAAGGCATAGATTTTCGTCCGAGCGATGGTAAAGCATTCACTTCAGAGCACGGACCATGGCATAACGATGAAATTACTGCATTGGTAAATGGCGGTAATGCTGGTTGGGATCCTGCAGAGAAAAGAGGCGGTAGAGGCGAATGCCCGGACAAATACTGTGGTTATGAGCCCAATCAAATGGATGCTATGGATCCTGCCGTACGTGCCGCCTATACCCCTATGAGTGATACTCGCTTTAAAGACCTGATGCCGCCTACCTGGAATAACAATGGTCTTTCCCAAGGTACCGGATCTGCAGCATTCCTGAAAGGCAGCAACTGGGGCATCTATGAAGGGCGTTTAACCGCTGGCATCATGGGTATTGCTTTTGGTGACACCCCAGCTGGATCGCGTATTGATATTTACGATATCGCTGCTGACGGATTATCAATAAAAAGCGTTATCCATATGCCACTTGGATTCTCAAAGAGATTTCGCGGTCTAGTAATGGGGCCAGATAATGCGCTGTATGCTGCTACCGATGAAGGCGAAATTTATAAAATTACCGCGAATTAGTAAGAAGTAATAGCTAAAACTAATGCTCGCGCTATGAAAGTAGCGCGAGCATTGAGTCCCTCGGCAATTCTGTGTGAAAGAACCATACTTAATCCCTCGACGAGGGGAGAAGAAACAGTATGGTTATCAAATTTAAATTTACTCCCTGATCCGGTCGTTCTAGACAACCTATTTGCTTGTCTAATCAGGCCTAAGTGCTTCAATCTCGTCGGTCTCCCGCGGGCAGAAATATCCTACAGTGGCCCAGAGCTGGCGGCGCAACTGGGAACAAGTGATTCCGTTTTTTGCCTTTGCTCCCGAAGTCCGTCAATGGCCACCACCGCCTAGTGGGCCGCGTAAATTCACTGTTACGACGACGCGCCTGGTCCATAGCGAGCACTCGGTGGTAAGGCGCGATCTGGCCGTGTACGAGCGCATCGGCCACGAGGCGGCACAGGAGTCGCTCTGATGACCGCGTTACCCGCCACCCCGCTGGAGCGGATTCGTCAGCATCTGGTCGGTTTCCAGATCAGTCAGGCCGTGGAGGCCCTCGACGCCAGTATCCGCCGGCTTGAGGGAAGTCGACATCTTGCCGAGTACTCTCTGCGACAACATCCCGATAATATTGTTAAGCTATTCCTTGCACAGAATGTTAAAAAGCCGTTCCGTGGCTGAATTTGCGTTTATATATACCTTTGGCTTCTCTTTAGTGTTAGTTGCCATGGCAGGTATGGTCCAGTCTTTATCGGAGTAAAATGTACTTTGCAGTGTTGTTTCTGAGTTCTCGGAACAGTCTATTTTCAAAAAGCTCTGATAGCTCGAGGCTCCCATGAGTGAAGACTTATATCGAACCCTGTTCCAAACGCTAATGTGGTTACCACTCTTTTGCACTCGCGCGTTGTCAAAAAAAAAGACATCACCGTTAGCCCTAGTTGAATATTCAACCCACTCTGCCATTGAATTACACGAGAAAGTTAACAGGAATATGAGAGTATAAGGAGAACAAAAGCCCTTTTCCCTGAAGTCGACCTCTATTGAGAAGCCGTTTCCAATGTTTTTCGTCCTGGTCACTACGAATGCTTGCCCGATTCTGTCGCGCTCGCTTGCCTATTTCCCGGCTTAAACATTCAATTTCGGCCCGGGTGCCAACCGAAGTAGGTCGTCAAAGGATATGGAACAGTATTGTCTATAAATTAAGAGAGACATATGGTTGTAGTGTTGAACAAACGCTTCGATAGCCCGCTCCGGCTGCCAGGGTGAGTAATAATGCTCCAGTTTGACCACATTTTTCATCGAACGATGATAGCGTTCGATCTTGCCCTGGGTCATCGGATGATACGGCGCGCCGCGGGTATGGTCCATCTGATGAGCATCCAGATAGGTTTTAAGCTCAGCCGATAAATAACACGGCCCATTATCGCTCAGTAGCCGAGGTCGATGCCTGACCGGGATGTTGGTGACACCCATTTCATCAATTGCCTGATCCAGGGTGTCTTTGACGTCGCTGGCGCCCATGGATGTGGTGAGCTTCCAGCTGATGATATAGCGTGAATAGTCATCCAGCACAGTAGACAGGTAATACCAGCCCCAACCAATCACTGTAAAATACGTAAAGTCCGTCTGCCACAGCTCATTGAACTATCGGCCCCCAGCACCACAAACCATCATGCCGATGAAAAACCGTATTCCCATTATCATGAATCCAAGTATTCAGGCAGAATGACTATCCCACTCTCTCTCAACAACTGGCCTCGTAATTGGGGGCACATCAGATGCGGCCCTGGTCAAATCCCTGCACCGCTGTGAGTTCATCGAAGATGCGCACAACGTGGTGTTTATCGGCGGACCGGGCACAGGTAAAACCCATGTAGCCACTGCCATCGGCGTTCAGGCCATCATGCATCATCACTTGCGCGTGCGGTGCTTCTCCACCATCGAACTCGTAAACCAGCTGGAACTCGAAAAAGCCAATGGCAAACCCGGCTACACCGCCAACCGACTCGTCCATGCCGACGTCGTCATCCTCGACGAGCTAGGGTATCTGCCGTTCTCGCAAGCCGGTGGCGCCTTGCTGTTCCACCTGTTGAGCAGGCTCTACGAGCGCACCAGTGTCATGATCACCACGAATCTGAGCTTCTCGGAATGGGCCACGGTGTTCGGTGACCCGAAGATGACCACTGCACTACTTGACCAGCTCACGCATCATTGCCATATCGTCGAGACCGGCAACGACAGCTACCGCTTCAAACACAGTTCCTCAAACACCACAAAGGAGGTCAAAACTAGAAAATCATCCAAATCCTGAGCCATACTCTGGCTCACCCAGGCGGGTCAATTTTCGATGCAAAACCCTGGTCAATATTCGGTGCAAAACAACACCGGTGCCCCTACGACTCTTCAGGCCACAACTTGTTATATAGGTCTAAGTGGTGCAATAAAACCTATTGTGTATAAGTATTGACATATAAATATTTCTGTTGATACTTATACACATGCCCAATGAGTCCACAAAGACCGAGCAGGTTCTAGAACTCGCCAAGCAAATGGGCGTGCTGCGTGTTCGCGACCTGACTTCAAGAGGAATACATCCCGAATATCTGCGCCGGCTGTGCAAACAAGGGCTGCTAACGCGTACCGGGCGAGGCCTCTACGTGCCGGCTGATGCCGAGATTTCCATTCATCACGGCCTCGCGCAAGCCTGTAAACGGGTACCGCACGGCGTCATCTGCCTGCTTTCGGCACTCCAATTCCACGAGATCGGCACCCAGAGTCCGTTTGAAATCTGGATGGCCCTGGACCGCAGAGCTGCACGACCGCGTATCAATTATCCGCCGCTGCGTATTACGCGTTTTTCTGGCGACGCGCTGACGGAAGGCATTGAGGAACATACTATCGAAGGCGTACGGATCAAGATCTACAATCCACCGAAAACGGTCGCCGATTGTTTCAAGTACCGGAACAAGATCGGCCTTGATGTGGCAATGGAAGCGCTGCGGGATTGTCGCGAGCAGAATAAATGCAGCAACGACGATCTCTGGCGCTACGCGAAGATCTGCCGAGTCGCAAACGTTATGCGTCCCTATCTTGAGGCAACCGCATGACGAAGAAACGGCCTGCCAATCTCGCTGCATCTATCCACCAGCGGCTGCTCAATCTGAGCGTCAGCCGGAGTGAAGACCCGAATCTTACTCTGACACGGTATGCGCTGGAGCGGTTGTTGTACCGATTAGCTCAATCAAAGTTTTCCGATCAATTCGTACTAAAAGAGGCCATGTTATTTGCGGTGTGGGCGGAGACACCACACCGGCCAACGCGTGATCTTGACCTGCTCGGTTTCGGTGATGCGTCAAGCGAAAGGTTGGCAGAAATTTTCCAACAGCTTTGCCAGGTGGAAGTCGATCCCGATGGGTTGACGTTCGACGCGAAACGCGTTCGAGTCGCGGAGATCCGTGAAGGCCAAGCTTACCAGGGGTCGCGAGTAAAATTGATCGGGTTGCTTGGCAACGCCAGAATCCCCATTCAAGCCGATATAGGTTTTGGCGATGTGGTCACTCCGGAGGCATCAGAGATCGACTACCCAACATTGCTGGATTTACCGGCACCAAGAATCCGCGCTTATCCACCGGCAACTGTTGTTGCCGAGAAACTTCAGGCGATGGTGCTCCTAGGAATGCAGAACAGTCGGATGAAGGACTTTTATGATCTTTGGGTCATCGCAAAACAATTTTCATTCGAAGGCACAACTCTGGTTGAGGCTGTTCGAGCGACGTTCCAGCGCCGACACACGGAGATACCTGAAACCTTGCCGATCGCTTTGAGTGAAGAGTTCTGTGCTGACGAGCAAAAGATTCGTCAATGGAGAGCATTTATCTCTCGTAGCCAACTTGAGGGGTCGGAAATTGTGCTTTCGCAGGTAGTTTCCGAACTGGAAACTTTTCTAATGCCGGTGTTGGAAGCGGCTGGAAAAGTCGCTGGCGATCTCGATGCCTCGTGGAAGAACGGGGGTCCTTGGGAATAAGTTGTGGCGAATCTCATAGTCAGATAAGACCGTGACCAAACCGTGACAACAACCAGTCATTTTGTGTCCACGGGAGTCCATTTCAGTCACGGTTGCGTGGGGCCGGCGCACGTAACTTGTTGTTTACATTAAAGCCAGGATTTGAGTCGCTGCCTGAAAATCCACCGGTCCACTTTCTACAACTGGCTGCACTGCCTCCAGGACAATGGTATCGATGATCTGGAAGATCGGAAACCGACTCCGACTGTAGCTTGGAACCAAATCCCGCAGGGTCACCGGGATGCGATCATCGAGTTGACCCTGGACCAACCGCAACTCTCGCCACGCGAGTTGGCTGTTTGCTATACCGATCAACAGGGGTACTTTGTCTCGGAGTGCACGGTTTACCGGGTGTTGAAGGCCCGGGATCTGATAACCGGCCCGGCGTATATCCTGATGCAGGCCGGAGAGGCATTCCAGTACCCGAGCAAGCGCGTGAATGAGTTGTGGCAAACCGATTTCACCTACTTCAAGATTATCGGCTGGGGATGGTATTACCTGTCGACGGTACTGGATGACTTTTCGCGATTTATCACCGCCTGGCGATTGTGTACCGGCATGAGCGCCAGCGATGTGTCCGCCACACTGGATGATGCGTTGCAATTTACCGGGCTGGGCCAGGTTAAAGTCAGGCACAGGCCCCGGTTGCTGAGTGATAACGGCCCCTGTTATATCTCGGGCGAACTCTCCGACTATCTGCAGGAAAATGGCATGGCCCATACTCGAGGCCGACCTTATCATCCGCAGACCCAGGGCAAGATTGAGCGCTGGCATCGAACCATGAAGAACCAGATCCTGCTGAACAACTACTACTTGCCTGGTGAGCTACGGGAACATCTGCAGCGATTTATCCCCTACTACAATCACGAGCGCCACCATGAATCACTGGATAATCTGACGCCGGCTGATGTGTTTTACGGTCGGGGGCAGGAAATACCGGATCAAAGGCATGCCATGAAATTAAACACCTTGGCCATGCGCCGGAGGATGCATTACGACAACCGAAACAATTTAAACCTGATGAGCTGAACTGTCTCTTATATCAGGACACCATCGGCCCAACTTGGTTTGACGACGTACAGTTGCTTGAAGAGTTTCGCCAACAGAACACAGGGACTTTCAAACAGTATTCCTTAATGATACTGATGCAACCTCGTGTCGCAACTGGCTAACTATGTGCGTCTTGGAATCGCCCACTGATGCGGTGAATGAAGTTGGCGATGACGAGTGTAAGGACGCCGAGCATGATCGCAACCACCGCCATTAACCAAATGAGTACCTTGGGTTCGAGCAAAATCAATAGCCCAACTAGGATGAGCACGAGTCCAGGAATCATCAACAGCAGACGCGATGGCGGCTTCTCAACGAGCCCCCGGCACATTGATGCCATTGGGCACATTGCCATCGGTTCTTTCGCATGAATCTCAACCATGTTTCACCTCCTAGTCCCGCTGAACCCTTAATCAATATCTGGGGGGCGGGAGATGTGTTTGCGAGTAGATCGGCCTGCCGGTAATGATTGGTTGGGTCAGTTAACCAAGCATCACTACGCAACCGAACGCTACTCAATTTGTGAGCGTCAGATGCAGTTGATGATCACATCCAAGTATCGCATGGCAAATAGAAATCACGTCGTGGAAGACGCAGGATGTCGCCATAAACAGTATCACCACTATGAGTGAGAAAATTAATGACTCGGTGATGACTCTCTATCGATTCTTTTAGCGTAGTCATATCAACAGTCTCTCCCGATCATTCGGGCTACCTCATTGAGGCCTCACTCTTTCCAGGATCTTAGTCGCCACGTCGCGTGCCACCTCGTTTCGTTCCGCTTGGGGGACGTCGGTGTACAGGAACACGTCCGAATATTTCTTGTACAGTGGTAATGCATCGATGTGGATTATTCTTTCTTCATCGATCAGGTTTTTCAGTATCCTGCCGTGGCATTTCAAAAAACAGCCATCGATCATAATGGCCTGCTCGGCTTGTTTGACCCAACGTGCCATAGACGAGTGGGGCACAAAAAACGTCTCCGCGTGACAGCAGCGTGCGAACGACGGTTCTTCCTGGGCCACTAAATTTGCGGCAAGTCTGGCGATTTCTCCGCGGATACAAGGCCCCTCACAGGAAAAGACAGGAACCTTCTTATCGCGAATATTCTGTTGTGCATAGGCTTCCCCCGCAGGACACGCACCGGTCACGCCTTCAACCGCAACGGAAAAATCTGGTGTTGCATGGTTCATAACGTCCTCCTCATTGCGACGCCGCCGATCGAGATCCTGTCACTTC
>JAOTWM010000561.1 GCA_029862885.1 Gammaproteobacteria bacterium | reverse complement strand
CCGTAGCGTTGTGAGGCTTGGACAATTTCCTTAATATCGGCGCGAATGAAGGTTTGTCTCGGCGCACGTTGTCGAGCGACCGCTATCGCCGCGGGATTGAAATCCAGCCCGACACTGCGGTTGTCGATCTGTTCGGCAATCTGTGCGAAATGTCCTTCTCCACACCCTACTTCCAGGATTCGGGCCGCGCGCAGGCCGGTGACTGCCAAGGCGGAGCGATGCTCCCAACGTTCGCCGTACCACTCCTTGTCTCCATAGTGCTCAGCCTGGGCGCTGCGCATGGGCGTGACGAATTCGATCAGGCATCCGCAACACTGATAAAATCGGTATCGGATTCCCCCACGAAGGTATTGTTCGCGTGTCTTTCTGATTCGCGAGCCGAGACAGACGGGACAAGACTTCGGTGTGGTGTGTTTCCGTGGCAAACTTACTGCCGGCGGTGACCATGGGAGGCGGAATTGATGACACCGTGATCGCGTTCTTCGTAACCCTCCTGCCACTGTTCAAGTACCGTAAACCGGGCAACGTCCATGCCGGCTAACCATTGGTACTGGCCCATTCGTTGTCCGTCGATGCCTACCGTGTAGATACCGGGCCGAAGGAAATACGCTGCGAGTTCCATTTCGGAGGTAAAGCGGCCGGCACGCAGAGTCGTTCCGGCCGGCGCATCTTGGATTGATACAAGCCGTAGACCATCTTTGTATATCGAAGCAAAGATATTGAAGTCCGCCAGCTCGACGCAACTCTCCCCATGACACTCAATGAGAATTTTGTCCGACGGGGCGATCAACATGTTGCCGTTGGCCACCTTTCCGTTGATCCTCAGTTCGTTGAAAAAGACCCGGTCGGAAAGAGGTCCTCTGAACATCCCGGGGTGCAGACCTTCGCCCGGTTCCGACATCATATCCAGATACTGGCGGACTGCCGCCTCCGCGGGACCCTCGAAAATCAAGCGCCCCCTGTCCAGGACGATGCAGCGATCACACAGTTCCATTATCGATCCCATGTTGTGACTGACGTACAGGACGGTTCTACCGCTGCTCGCAACATCGTGCAGTTTGCCAATGGAACGTTCCTGGAAACGTTTGTCCCCGACTGCGAGCACTTCGTCCACCAGCAACACATCGGGATCCAGATGCGCCGCGACTGAAAATCCCAGACGCACGTGCATGCCATTTGAGTAGCGTTTGACCGGCGTGTCAATGAACTGGTTAACCTCGGCAAACTCTACGATGTCGTCAAACTTACGCGATATTTCTGACCGACTCATGCCCAGGATCGCGCCGTTCAAGAACACGTTGTCCCGACCCGTGAGTTCGGGATGAAAGCCGGTGCCGACCTCAAGCAGGCTGCATACTTGTCCATAAATCCATGCGCGTCCCTCGGTCGGGGGTGTGATTCGCGTCAAGACCTTGAGGAGTGTGCTTTTGCCAGCACCATTGCGGCCGATGACTCCCACGACTTCGCCACGACCAATGTCGAAACTCAAATGTTTCAGCGCCCAGAACGTATCTTGCTCATTGACATGGCCGACAAGAGTCTTGTACCGCTTGACTGGCGCGCGCACCGTGTCCATTACCATCTCTCTGAACGAATAGCCGGCCACTTGCGGGGCCTTCAAGACATAACGTTTTCCAAGGTTCTCGATCTGCATGGCCGGCGCTTGGGCTCGATCACGTGTCATATGACGTCGGCGAATCGGTACTCGGCCTTACGAAAGTAGGATATTCCAAGGATCAACACGAGAAGAGAAACGAGCAAAGATACCCATACAGAGCTCAGAGTGATGTCCTGCTGCAGGAAGCAGGCTCTGAACCCGTTGATGACACCCGTCATCGGATTTAGGTGCCACAGCCAGCGCCATGACTCGGGAATCAGACTCATCGGATACACAATCGGCGTGGCAAACATCCATATCTGTAGCGCAAACGGAATTACGTAGCGGAAGTCGCGGTAGCTGACTGTTAAGGCAGCCAATAACACGCCCATCCCAAGCGCTAAAATGATGACTAACATCGCAAACAGCGGAAACAGGGCCAACGAAAAGGTCAGGTCAACCTGGTAATACCACAGCATCAGCAGCAGAACTGCACAGGAGACGGCGAAATCAATCAGGGAGCCGCCAATGGCGGACGCGGGAATAATTATTCGCGGCATGTACACCCGGTTTACGAGTTGTGTCGCTGCGATCAGGGAGGTGCCGGCGTTCGAAACGGCATTGGCGAAAAACACCCACGGAAGTAATGCCGCATACACAAACAACGGATACGGGAGATCATCTGACGGGATTTTGGCGAATCGGCCGAATATGACGCTGAAGATGAGCATTGCGAATACGGGTTGAATAACGGCCCATGCCACACCCAAGACAGTTTGCTTGTATCGCACCTTGAGATCGCGTCGCGTAAGCACCCAGAGCAGTTCTCTATGTGCCCATATCTCGCGCAGCTGCAGGGACGACCAACCGCGAGGAGGCTCAATAAGCGTGACGCGCTGCGTTGTAGGTCCAGGTTCGAACACGGTCATGCGGCCTGGCTTGCGCGTAGGTATTCATCGAGAGTCCGACGTGCAGTCTCCCGCCAGCTGAATCTGTCCAGCAGATGTTGCCGAGAATCGAGGATTCTTTCTCGCGCTTTTTCCGAATTCAGAATCTCCAGGACTGAATCCGCCATTCCATCAACGTCGTAGGCATCGTGAACACGGGCTATACCGCCGGCCACCTCCGTCAGGGAGCCCCGGTCGGAACACACTACCGGTGTGCCGCAGGCTAGCGCCTCGAGCACAGGCATGCCAAAGCCCTCATAAAGCGACGGGAACAGTAGGCAATCCACGCTGTTGAGCAGGAGCGGCATATGCGCATGCCGCTCAACGGAAATCTCCTCGATACTACTCGGCCGTACCGCCAATCGATTCGCCATGGCCGACAATGAATTCGCGCGCGTTTTCGAATTGACGAGTCTTGCCGGCGAATCACAACGCGCTGTTACACGTTTGAATACCTCGAGCGCGGTTTTATGATTTTTGTAAAACTGATCCCCGGTTATCAGTATTCGTCGTACCTTTCCCTCGTCGTTCCAACCCATCGCTCTTTTGAATTCGGTGACTTTGTCGTTCGAAAGTTTCCGGAAAGCTGGATCCACACCCAAGTAGATCACACTAATTTTCGCCTCGGGCACATCGGCATGTTCGAGAATGTCTTTTTTCGTATTGTGGCTGACGGCAATGACGCGATCCGCGTTAGCGATCATT
>JAOTWM010000091.1 GCA_029862885.1 Gammaproteobacteria bacterium | reverse complement strand
CGAGGTGTTTCGCGCGCCAGCGCCCAATGGCAACCCAATAGTGGCCGGCATGCGCTTGGCCAGCGGTGGGTATGCGATATACCGATTGACCGCGGTAACGGCCGCTGACGTAGCTAGTCTGAGCGACGATGTTAAGCAACGAGTCCGCACCGAATTGGAGCGGCGCCATGGCCTCGAACAGTATGTGAGCTACCGGCGAGATTTGCGGGACCGTGCCGAGATTGATATTCGGCAGGGCCAGTTGTAGCGAGGCGCGCGAGCCGCATCTGAAGAGCGATATTGTTGGCTATCGGCGACGCACCTGAGATGCGACTCTTACACGTTAGGTATTGCAGGTACCGGTGAATGAGCATCGAAAGTTACGGGGCGCGCTACCGCGTCCATGGGTAATTGCTCCTGCTTCGTTCTACCTCGCCCATCCGCGGACTCGTAACACCAACATCGCGGAAGATAACGCAGCCGACGGCCCACGTTCTTCAGGGACGACGAGCTACTCCTGGATGAAGCGGTCACTGATGCCGACTGTATTGAACCCGGCATCCACATAGGTTACTTCGCCGGTGATGCCCGACGCGAGATCTGAACACAAGAATGCACCGACATTACCCACCTCGTCGATCGTTACCCCTCGACCCAGGGGCACCACTTTTTCGTAGAAATCCATCATTCGCTTAAAGCCACGAATGCCGGCTGCTGCGAGGGTGCGAATCGGTCCCGCTGACACGGCGTTAACGCGGATGCCGTCCGGCCCAAGGGATTGCGCGAGGTAGCGAACATTCGCCTCCAGGCTGGCCTTGGCGAGCCCCATGACGTTGTATGCCGGCATCGATCGAACCGATCCGATGTAGGACAGCGTCAGCAGTGCGCCGTTGCGGCCCGCCATCATCCCGCGTCCGGCTTTGGCGAGAGCGGCGAAACTGAAGGAGCTGATTTCATGGGCGGTTAGAAAGCCTTCGCGGGTGACTGCGTCGAGATACATCCCTTCCAGCTCGTTGCGCGGTGCATAGGCGATGGAGTGGACTAGTATATCGAACCCATCCCAGTAGTTGTCCAACTCTGAGAATACCAATTCGATTTCGTCGTCGCTGCCGACGTCGCACGGTAACACGATGTCCGAGCTAAGTTCAGCTGCGTATTTCTCCACCCGCGGACGAAGTTTCTCGGTTTGATAGGTAAAAGCGATCTCTGCGCCCTCTCGATGCATGGCCTTGGCAATTCCCCAGGCGATCGATCGTTCGCTGGCAACACCAAATATCAGTGCACGTTTACCGGTAAGGAATCCCATATCTCGCCTCGTTTATCGGTAGTCATGATCCGATCTGTTATCCTCATAGTGTGGCGCTTAGCATTAATGAACTCGTCAGAATACAGAATCAAATAGCCTGCCACTAATGAGAGTGTAACGCGGTCCGGTGGTGGCCGTGAAGTATCGACGAAATCGATGACGATGCAATATGATGGGTAGCCCGCTATATTATTGAGCCCACCGCATTATGTGATGAACGCCAAACGTATCTTGTTGATTGTGCCGTTGATTCTCGGCGCGGTATTGATCCAATCGTATTTCTGGGTGCCGAGTTACGAGACTCAGGCTCGCGGTAACCCGCAGCGCCTATTTAAATTTATCGAGGCGTCGATCGGTGACGCTAAGATTCTAAACCCGATTCTGCACGCCGATACGGCCAGCGGACGCATCGTCGACTTGGTGTTCGACGGCTTATTAGACTACGACGAGAATCTGGTTCTACGACCGGCGTTAGCGGTCGCGTGGGCAGTCTCGGAATATGTGTACCTGTTGCCCAACCCGGATGTGCGGTTGCCGGGAGGGGGTACCGCCGACGCTGCAAACATCGCCGCCGTGGTCAGCGCGGCGCTTGCGACGGGGCAGTGGTCCGATCTTCGCGAATCGGTGTCGGATGTCGAGGTGATGGCGCCGATGCGTCATGTTGAACATATCGTTGACTCCTCCAACGACACGGGACGTATCGATGATGTGGTGTTACAAATGCCAGCGCAGGTGCGCTTGTCATTGGACCGCGTGCGCCCGGATATCGGCGCTCGGTTGCGCAGTGTGTTGGGGGAGGATTACTTCAGGACACCACAATACCTTCAATGGGTCGTCGAAGCGAACGGCGTCGACTCGCAGCGCTTGCAATCGCATCTCTCAGAAATGTTGCCGCTGATCCAGCATAATCCTTTGATCGTATTTCAATTGCGCCGCGGGGTGCGCTTTCATGACGGCCATGAATTCGACGCCGGTGACGTAAAGTTCACGTACGATGCGATTATGGATCCGAAGAATTTGTCTCCACGCACGTCGGATTTTGAGCCCGTCAAGGCGGTAAATGTTGTCGATCGTTATACCGTGGAGGTGGTGTATAAGCGTTTGTTTTCGCCTGCCGTAAACGCCTGGACGATGGGCATCCTGCCCGAACATTTATTGAATCGAAGCGCCCAAGAACTGGAGATCGAGCGACGCGGGTTGTCGGCGGTGACGCGTGAAGCGTTTGGGTTGCGCGACAGCGAGTTTAACCGGGCACCCGTCGGCACCGGTTCGTTTGCGTTCGTGGAATGGCAAAGTGACGAAGTGATTCAGCTGCGAGCTAATGAACGTTATTGGGACGGCGCCCCGCAGTTTGAAAACTATTACTTTCGAATACTGCCGGACCCGCTGACCCAGGAAGTCGAGTTTCGTACCGGTGCAATCGACATCTATAGGCCAGAGCCACATCAGATTGCGCGATACAAACAAGAATCGGCGTATCAATCATTCTCCGGATTGGGGAGAAATTATACCTATATCGGTTATAACAATCGTAAGCCATTGTTTTCTGATCCGCAGGTACGTAAAGCGCTGTCGATGGCCATTAACATCGACGATATTATCCACTACGTGCTGTACGGCGAGGGTGAGGCCATTACTGGCCCGTATCCAAAAACCACTCCGTGGTATGACCACGACATCGCGGCGCTTGGTTACGATCCAGACACGGCATTGCGACTACTGCAAGAAGCGGGATGGCAACACAATGCCGATGGCTGGCTGGAAAAGGACGGCCGGGAATTCGAATTTAATCTGATTACCAATAACGGTAATTTAGTGCGTAAGGCGGTGTTGACGATCGCCCAGGATGCGTGGCGTAAGATTGGCATTAAGTGTACGACACAAGTTTTCGAGTGGGCCGTTTTTCTCAAAGATTTTATCAACCCGGGTGCGTTTGATGCCGTTATCCTCGGTTGGAGCATGGGTGCTGACGCCGACCTATATCAACTTTGGCATTCCAGCGAATCCGGGTTTGGTCAGCTTAACTTTGTCGGCTACAACAATGCCGATGCGGATAACCTCATTGAACGCATTCGCCGCGAGTACGATACCGACGAGCAACAGCGGCTCGCGCATCGATTGCATAGGCAGATTGCGGAAGATCAACCTTATACATTCCTATATGCCAAATCGGCGACCACGGTGTTGGATAAAAAAATCGCAATGCGCAATGCAGTAGGCCAATTTGTATCGATTCCACCCACTAAAAGCGGAGATACCTTCTACTACTTTAATCGGTGGCGAAAGCTCGAACATGCGCTGCAATAGTAGACGTAACTCAATAACTCGAAACAACCGTTTCTTGATATTGAAATCGGGCCGGTAACGGTGGGAAGTTACTTAATACGCAATTTCCTGCAGCGCTGCGTGCTGTTGATCGTAGTATCGATGATATCGCATGCGGTGATTCTGTTGGCACCCGGGGAGCCCAGCGAAGTTGATCCATCCAACCCGCGTATGAAACCCGAAGATATCGCCAAGATCCGCGCCGCGTTCCACCTCGATGATCCCCTGCATGTACAGTATGTGTATTGGATGCGAGATATGGTATCTGGTGAACTGACGTCCTTCAAAGACGGTCAGCCGGTGTTGCCGAAAATATGGAGCCGCTTTCTCAATTCGCTGCCGCTATTCGTCTGCGCGACGTTGATCGTCTGGACTTTGTCGTTTCCGGTTGGAATTCGTGCCGCGGTGACGCGTGGTTCCTTATACGATCGCAGCACAACCTTTATCGCCTACGGTTTAATTTCGATTCCGGGTTTTTTCCTATCCTACTTGTTTATCTTGTGGATTGTTGAAGGGTTTAACGTGCCGGTGATCGGCATGGCAACGTTCGGTATGCAGGACGCGCACTGGTTATACCGGGGCATGGATCAACTGTGGCACCTGGTGATTCCGTCGGTAATGTCGGCGCTGGCTGGAGTCGCGATTTTGTCCCGTTACGTGCGATCACAGATGTTAGAAGTGATCGGCCAGGACTATATTCGTACCGCGCGCGCCAAGGGCCTCGATCCGGATTCTGTTATCTACCGACATGCGTTGCGCAATGCGTTGTTGCCCTTCGTGACGATGTTCGGCCTGATGCTGCCTGGTCTGATCGGCGGCTCGGTGATTATCGAGCAGATCTTCGCTTGGCCCGGTATCGGCCGGCTTGGCTACGATGCGATCTTGGCGCGCGATTTTCCAGTCATACTCACGATTAACTTTATTGCGGCGGCATTGACATTAGCCGGTACATTTCTTTCCGACATATTGTATGCAGTCGTCGACCCACGGATTCGATTGCAGTGAAAACTATGGCCAAGCACGCGGTAGAATCGGTTTCGCCTGTTCCCGAATATCGAGCCTGGAAGACGTTTCTCGACGATCGATTAGCACTCGCGGGGGTGATTGTTCTCGTTCTGCTGGTGTTTGCGGCATTGGCCGGGAAGTTTCTGACCGATTGGTTCGTCGTGTTCGATCCGAGTGTGGTGCGATTGGCGGATAAGTTCCTGCCGCCGTTGTCGGTGCCATCGGAATTTGTCGCGCCGGCCGATATTCCGTGGTTTGGAATGTATTTATTGGGCACCGATGAGTTGGGGCGCGACGTGTTTGCACGTATGTTGCAAGGCTCGATGGTGTCGTTGTCCATCGGCATCGTGGCGGTGGCGCTGGCGGTTTCGATCGGTGTCACGCTTGGCGGCATCGCCGGTTATTTTGGCGATCGAAGGTTGGGTTTTATCTCAGTCGATTCGTTGATCATGCGTTTTACCGATGTCATGTTGTGTTTTCCGACCTTTTTTCTAATTTTGACCGTGATCGCGTTGCTGCCATCGAGTATCTACAACATTATGATCGTGATCGGAGTGACCGGCTGGATGGGTACCGCGCGGTTCGTGCGTGCGGAGTTTTTGTCATTACGGGAGCAGGACTTTATCGTTTCGGCGACGGCTTTAGGGTTACCGAATTGGCGTATTATCCTGCTGCATATGCTGCCCAATGCGATGGTGCCGGTATTAGTATCGGCAACGATCAGCGTCGCGACGGCGATCTTGACCGAGTCGGCTTTGAGTTTCCTCGGATTTGGCGTACAACCGCCGGCCGCTACGTGGGGCAATATTTTGGCGGACGGCAAGGGATTTATTTTCGACGCGCCGTGGCTGTTTTTCATTCCCGGCTTCGCGATTCTGCTGGTAGTGCTTGCGTTTAACTTGGTCGGCGAGGGCATGCGTGAAGCGATGAATCCACGCCTGCGGCCGCGTTGAACGTGACGACCTGTGCCCCAGTCGATCGCCCCGATCGTTGCGACCCGTTGTTGGAGGTCGATGGCGTAACGGTATCGTTCCCATATGCCGATACCCGGTGTAGCGTGGTTCGTAACGTCGGGTTCCATATCGACCGCGGTGAGACGGTGGCGATGGTGGGCGAATCGGGATGCGGTAAGTCGTTGACGGCGTTATCCATCATGGGGTTGATCGATGCACCGGGGCGTATCGATTCCGGCTCGATTCGTTTTGACGGGGAAGATCTGCTGCGGATGATGGAGCCGGACCGGCGTCGACTGCGCGGCCGGCAGATCGGTATGGTGTTCCAAGAGCCCATGACCTCGTTAAATCCGGTGTTTACGGTTGGCCGACAGGTGGCCGAGGTGTTGGAATGGCATTTTGCGATGGCGAAAACCGACGCCCACACGGAAGCGGTCGCGTTGCTCGCGAAAGTGGGAATTCCTTCGCCGCTGCGGCGTGCGCAACAGTATCCGCACGAATTATCCGGAGGTATGAAGCAACGCGTCATGATAGCAATGGCGCTTGCCTGTAGACCGAGATTATTGATCGCCGATGAACCGACGACAGCGTTAGATGTGACAGTGCAGGCACAGATATTACGTTTGCTACGGCAACTCCAGGACGAAATGGGGCTGGCGATATTATTGATCACGCACAACCTCGGCATCGTTGCCCATTTCGCACAGCGAGCGATCGTGATGTACGCGGGTGACGTTGTTGAAAACGTCAACGTAAAGGAATTGTTTACCCGGCCATTACACCCATACAGCCAAATGCTATTGCAATCGTTGCCGCGTGCGGACCGCAAACAAGAGGTGACCCACTCCTCTGGTTCCGTGCCGCCGCCGCTGGAATTTCCGGCCGGTTGCCGGTTCAGTACCCGATGTGCCGTATCGATGTCGAACTGCAGCGCCGATATTCCGCGCGTTATCGCGCTCAATGAATACCACCGTGTTGCGTGTTGGCGATATGAATAGTTCAAACCACGATCCGCTGGTGGCGGTGCGCGGCCTGAAAAAACATTTTGCGGTGCGCAGTGGTGTGTTTGCGCGGGTGCACGGCTGGATCAAAGCGGTGGATGATGTTTCATTCGACATTGATGTAGGTGAGACGCTGGCCCTGGTGGGTGAATCTGGGTGCGGCAAGACCACGCTCGGGCGGGCTGTGTTGCGACTCATCGAACCCAGCGCGGGTGTGGTAACGGTGTGCGGGCGGGATATTGGCGCCTTAAATTTCACGCAGTTACGCGAATTCCGGCGCAAGTTGCAGATAATATTCCAAGACCCCTACAGCTCGTTGAATCCACGTATCAGTGTCGGAGGCATTGTCGGCGAGTCGATCCGGGTGCACGAAGGTGCATCGCAGCCCGAGGCGCAACGCCGCGTGGACGAATTGTTGGAGCGAGTGGGGCTCGATGCGAGCTTCCGTCGCCGCTTTCCCCATGAATTGTCGGGCGGACAACGGCAACGTGTTGGCATCGCGCGCGCACTGGCGTTGGGTCCGGAGTTCGTGGTTTGTGACGAGGCGGTGTCGGCATTAGATGTGTCGGTGCAGGCGCAGATACTGAATTTGTTGAGCGAACTGCAACGCGATGCGGGGCTCGCGTATTTGTTCATCAGTCACGATCTGAACGTGGTTCGGCAAATTGCGGACCGCGTCGCGGTTATGTACCTGGGCAAATTAGTCGAATGCGCGGGTGTGGAGCGAGTATTTTCTACTCCGATGCATCCGTATACACAATCGCTCATCGATGCGAATCCAATCCCCGATCCGAGCTACCCACCGACTACCACGATCTTGGAAGGCGAGGTGCCTTCGGCGTTGAATCCGCCAACCGGTTGCCCATTCCACACTCGGTGTCCGCAAGCGATGGACCATTGCCGCACAACGCTACCGCTCGCGACCGTTACGGAGACGGGCCACACGGTCGCCTGCCATTTGTATGCGCAATCGTGACGGTAGCATTGAACCTAGATTCGGCAGTTGACGGCTCGGCGGGAGGGCAATTGATTGATATGTTTATAGAACATCGTGGTATGTCTATTCGCCTTGCGGGTGAGGTCGCTACGGGGCGTACTGCACGCCCTATTTGTCGCCTGGCAGCGTTACAACTCCTCGCAATAGCCAGCCATTACTCGTCGTTGTGCCTTGCCAGACAACAAATATGACGCACACTGCACCCCGCCCAACTACCGAATCTAGGTTGAATAACGCCGGGCAGGCTGGCGAAACCGCGGTGGGTATGGCTAACGATTCCGGTGGCGACGGCGAACGAGGTCGGTCGCGGATTGCGGTGCAAGCTGACGCTCCCGGTAGCGAGTCGAGTGATCGAAGCGCTGCACTTGCACAGCGCTTGGAGGTCCCGTTGCTGGAAGTGGTGACCCAGGAGCGCGACTATGACTTTGTTTTGCAGTATACGGCGTGTGGCTTGGAGGTTCGCGCAATACACGCGCCGGAAATGGGTGTATTGCTCGTGGACATTAATCGCAAGAGGTGGCGAATCACGCGCCGCGACCCGTTAGCAAAGGCAGTCGGGCGCCGTGCGCGACGGGTTGTGGACGCCACCGCTGGGTTTGGCGGCGACACGCTATTATTCCTGCGCATGAGATTTCAGGTCGTCGCGATCGAACGCTCACCAGTGGTGGCAGCGGTGTTGCGTGACGTGCTATCGCGTGCGGGATACCCCGATCTGGAAACGTACGAGCGCGATAGCTGCGATGCGTTGTGGTCATTGCACCCGCGGCCCGACGTAGTATATCTGGACCCGATGTATCCCCGTAAGCGACTCGGCTCCGCGTTGCCCGGAAAGGAGCTTCAATTTCTGCGGGCGTTAGTCGGCAACGACGACGATAGCCAGCGGTTGTTTACCGCGGCCGTTCGAACCGCGTTGCAACGCGTGGTGGTAAAACGACCGCTGCAGGCACCGCCGCTGGTAGCGAATCCCACTTTGAGTTTTGCCGGTAAGCTCGCGCGCTATGATGCGTATCTACTGAATCGTTGCGACCGGCAATGAGAGCGCCGCCGCGCTTTTATGTAAGTAACTTACCGGCGGCGGGCGAAAGCATGTCGTTGGATCCGGACGAAACACGACATGCCGTAGGCGTACGCCGGTTGCAGCCCGGCGACGCGGTAGAGTTGCTGGATGGGTGCGGTGGTTTGGCACAGGCACAGATCGCAGAATCTGGATCGCGCGCCCACGGATGCGTCGTGCGTATCGAACATCGAGCGATCGTAGCGCCACCGCTGCTCACGGTGCATCTTGCCGCAGCGGTTCCGAAAGGCGACCGCCAGGCCGTGCTGCTGGACATGGCAACGCAATTCGGAATGTCGATGTACACGCCATTGCGCTGCGAACGCAGTGTGACTCGGGTCAGCACTGCGGCGTTACAACGTTGGCGTCGTATCGTTATCCAAGCCTGCAAACAATCCGGTCGTGCATACCTGCCGATCATCAATGCGGTGTCTGATCCGGTTACCCTGGCGGCAAAAATGACACCGGGTGAACGGCTCTGGGTGGCGGACCCGCACGGCACCCCGGTTGCGGAATTAGACGCACAGATTAGGCCGACCCGCGGCAGGGTAAGCGCGCTCGTGGGCCCCGAAGGGGGTTTCACCGCAGCCGAGCTCAGAACGTTCGATGATCACGGCGCAATTAGGGTGCGGTTAAGTCCCGCTGTCCTGCGGGTAGAGGCCGCGGCCGTTGCATTGCTGGCTCAATTGAACGGTGTTCAATCGCGAAACCCGGACTAATCCACAATTTGCTGCAGTTGCTTGGCATTTCGTAGGCCGGATAGAGCGACAGCAAAATCCGGCAGTTTTATCTACTGAATCAGTTCGGTAACGCGTGAACCTATTCGAGTTGACGCCGCAAGGTGTCGCGGGACGATTCAAACTCTGTCAAACGTTGCCGTTCTTTATCCACGACGGACGCCGGTGCACGAGCAATAAAATTCTCGTTGCGGAGTTTGCTTCCGCATTTCAGAATTTCCTTTTCCAATTTATCGAGTGCTTTCTGAATTCGCGCGCGCTCCGCCGATATATCGTCGGCATCTAGCGGCAGCAATACCTTCATGTCGCCGACCAGCGTAATTGCACAGTCTTGGGGAATCGTCGCGGATACGTCCAATACGTCAATTTCTGAGACGCGGGCCAGGGTGGTAATCTGTCGACGATGTCGTTCGAGCCGGGTCAGATCCAGCGTATTTGCACCGTGCAACAAGATCGGCAGACGCTTACCCGGTTCGATGTTGCGTTCGCCGCGAATATTTCGGATACCGGTCACCATCGATTGCAGCCACTCGATCTCTTCGATGACATCGGCGTCGATGCACGCCGGGTCAGCGAGCGGATAGGGTTGTGTCATCACCGTATCGTCGTCGCAACCGGTTAACGGTGCCACTTTCTGCCACAGTGTGTCGGTAATGAAAGGCATCAGTGGATGCAGCAACCGCAGCGAGGTTTCCAGCACTTCGAGCAGGGTACGCCGCGTTGCTGCATGCCGCGCAGCCGTGAGGCGCTCATCGGCGAGGGTGATTTTGGCCATTTCCAGATACCAGCTGCAGTACTCATCCCAGACGAAGCCGTATAACACCTGCGCCATCCGGTCCAAACGATAATCACGCACGGCGTCGGTTACTTGCTGAGCCGTTTGATGCAGACGTGCGGTGATCCAGCGTTCCGCCACCCCGATCTCAGATCTGTCAGCGGAGGTTCCTAAATCGTGCGACTCGGTATTCATTAATACGAACCGCGAGGCGTTCCAGAGCTTATTGCAGAAGTTGCGGTAGCCGTCGATGCGGCCGAGGTCGAAACGGATATCCCGGCCTTGGGTCGCAAGGCTTGCAAACGTGAAGCGCAAAGCATCGGTACCGTAAGCCGGAATGCCGTCCGGAAACTGTTTACGAGTCGAAGCTTCGATGCGCGGGGCAAGGTGCGGCTGCATGAGTCCGGAGGTGCGCTTGTCCACCAATGTCTGCAGCGCAACGCCGTCGATCAAGTCGAGCGGATCGAGAATATTTCCCTTGGACTTGGACATCTTCTGGCCATCCGCATCGCGCACCAAGCCGTGCACATAGACTTCGGCAAACGGCGGCTTGCCGGTGAACTTGAGGCCGAACATGATCATTCGCGCGACCCAAAAGAAAATGATATCGAACCCCGTGACCAATACCGAAGTCGGATAAAAAGTTTGCAATTCGGCGGTCTGTTGCGGCCAGCCCAACGTCGAGAACGGCCATAACGCCGACGAAAACCAGGTGTCGAGGACATCCTCGTCCTGGGTCAAGTCCACCGTTTTTCCGAGCCGCTGTTGTGCTTTTTGTTGTGCGTCTTTCTTGCTGCGGGCCACATAGATGTTGCCGTCGGTGTCATACCACGCGGGAATACGATGTCCCCACCAAATTTGCCGCGATATGCACCAATCTTGGATGTTGTGCATCCATTCGTAATAGGTCTTGTTCCAGTTTTCCGGTACGAAGCGGATCGACCCATCCTCCACGGCGGTGATCGCGGCTTTCGCGAGCGATTCCACGGCCACGTACCACTGATTTGTCAGGTACGGTTCAATGACTGCGTTGGAGCGATCGCCGCGCGGCACCATCAAGGTATGGGCCAGCGTGTCCTGCAACAGTCCTTGTGCGTCGAGATCGCTCACGATTTGCTTTCGTGCGTCGTAGCGGTCGAGCCCGTGGTATGCGGTTCCGGGCAAATCGATCGCGGCGTCGTCGGTCAGGATATTCAGCAACGGTAAATTGTGTCGCTGCCCGACTTCGTAGTCATTGAAGTCGTGGGCGGGGGTAATTTTTACACAGCCCGACCCGAACTCCGGATCCACGTATTCGTCGGCGACAATCGGAATGTCGCGCTCGGTCAATGGCAGGCGCACGCGCTTGCCTACTAACTGGCGGTAACGAGCATCATCGGGGTGCACTGCCACGGCCGCATCGCCCAGCATGGTTTCCGGTCGGGTAGTGGCCACCGTGAGGTGCCCATCACCGTCGGCCAACGGGTAGCGGATGTGCCATAGCTGCCCGGATTCTTCGCTCGCAATGACTTCGAGGTCGGAAACCGCGGTGTGCAGCACCGGGTCCCAGTTCACGAGCCGCTTGCCGCGGTAAATCAAGCCTTCTTCGAATAACTGTACGAATACTTCCTGGACTGCAGCCGACAGCCCTTCATCCATCGTAAACCGTTCGCGCGACCAATCCAGAGACGCGCCCATACGTCTTAACTGCTGGGTGATTGTGCCGCCCGATTTTGTTTTCCATTCCCAAACCCGGCGGATAAATGCGTCGCGGCCGAGATCGTGCCGGGATTTGCCTTCCAATTCCAGTTGGCGTTCCACGACCATCTGCGTGGCGATACCGGCGTGATCGGTGCCCGCTTGCCACAACGTGCGGCGCCCACACATGCGGTGATAGCGGGTCAGCGCGTCCATGATGGTGTCTTGGAACGCATGCCCCATGTGCAGGCTGCCGGTGACGTTGGGCGGTGGGATCATGATGCAAAACGGCTCGCCGTTGTCGCCCGGGGCGAAGCAGCCGGCCTGCTCCCAATGCGCATACAACGCCTGTTCGATAGCGTGGGGATCGTAGGTTTTGGCTAGCGTGCTTACGTCATTCATGGTTTGCTTATGACCATACACGATGCGGCATGCGGTACGGTAAAAAAGGCGCCGCGATTATACGATATTTGTGGGAGGTCGCCGCGTGAAAACGGATCGTGCCGCAACGGCGGTACATTCGATGATGCGTTACTAACGCTTGGTGCGATCCGCAAGGCGCCGATGTAGCGATCGCTCAGTGCCTTCAATCCATTCGTTCAAGAAAACGTAGAGCATCTGTCGAAGTTCGGTGGCCAATTCGGCCGGAAGGCGGCGTTCGTAGTTGGCGTTGAGTTTGGCATCGATTAGTTCGACGGCGCGGTCCGCCATTGCAACTGGGTCGAGTAGCGGTTCGGCGTTGCCATCCTGTGTCGCATCGCCGCCTTGCGCCCCGATCTGTGGCGCCGGTTCCTTTACTGGAGCGCCGAGCTCTGGGATTGGTGCCGCGCGCAGATCGATGTGGCCGGCGAAAGCCGTTGCCATTGCGCTGGAATCGGCAGCGCTTTTGTATTCGGTCGACCCTGAAATCGGGCCGGCAACGGCATTCTCCAGCACTGGAATGTCAATCATCCACGCATCGTCGGTAGCGTCCGTAGACGTCTTTATCGACGGCGGCGTAGAAGCCGGTGCGGTCTCAGCGGTGTCGCCTTTGCGGTCAGCGCCGGGGTCATCAATAAGATCCTTCAGCGAGCGCAGCGTATCGAGCAGATACGATCGATCCGACGGCAGTGCGGATTGCGGTTTCACAGGCATGCTTAAGGTGCTTTAATGTGATGTGTCGACGGCGTCACGCCGCGCTCACGGTAAGCGCGAAAGCGTTGTCGGGCCTGGGCGCGATCCGGCTCGTCGGCTCCGACCGGTTCGACGATGCGCTCAAATTGTGGAAAGTACTCAGGGGTCTCCATGCTTAATGAGATTAGCACATCGGTGAATGCCGTAGGAGGCTCGACCGCGCCGACCACGACCGCACAGCGTTCGAAATCGCCGTCGAACTCTGCAAGCGGCTCGTGCGGTAGAAAACTTCCCTGGGAGAACGTCCATAGTAGCGCATCCAGACGCTCGGCATCAGCCGTGTCGGCCGTCTGCAGGTAGACGCTGTGGCCGAGCCGAAATGCCTTGTCAGCGAGCCGGCACGCGAGCCTGAGCTTGCCATTGGCGGCGGGTGTGTCGAGTAAGTAAAAATCAACCTGTGGGGGCATGTGTGCGCCGTCTGTGTGGGTTACCGGCGTCGCGTACGTTCGACACGATCGATTAGGAACTGGGTCAACAGCGGTACTGGTCGACCTGTCGCACCCTTGTTGGAACCGCTGCGCCACGCCGTGCCTGCCACGTCCAAATGCGCCCACGCGAAATCGGCCGTAAAGCGCGACAGAAAACAGGCCGCGGTGATGGCTCCGGCGTCGCGCCCGCCCACATTAGCCATATCCGCGAAATTGCTGTCGAGCTGACTTTGATAATCGTCCCACATCGGCATATGCCAGGCGCGATCGCGACTCCGTTCCCCGGCATTGAGCACGGCTTTGGTGAGACCGCTGTCGTTGCTGAACAGTCCGCTTGCGTAGCTCCCCAGCGCGACCACACATGCGCCAGTCAGAGTTGCGATATCGATGACCGATTCGGGCTTGAAGCGCTTGGTATACGTCAACGCATCGCACAGAATTAACCGCCCTTCGGCATCGGTATTCAAAATTTCAATGGTTTGGCCCGACATGCTGGTGACGATATCACCCGGCTTGTTAGCGGCACCGTCCGGTAGATTTTCGCTGCTCGGCACCACACCGACAACATTTAGCGGCAGCTTGAGTTCGGCGACCGCAAGCAGCGTGCCAAATACACTGGCGCCGCCGCACATGTCGTATTTCATTTCATCCATCTTGGCAGGAGGTTTCAGCGATATGCCTCCCGCATCGAAGGTCAAACCCTTGCCAACTAGGGCGACCGGTGGTGCGCCTTTGCGGCCACCCTGGTATTCCATAACAATGAGTTTGGCCGGCTCCCGGCTGCCACGTGACACCGACAGCAACGATCCCATGCCGAGTTTCTTCATCTGTGTCTCGTCGAGCACCGAGACCTTCAGTCCATGACTA
>JAOTWM010000090.1 GCA_029862885.1 Gammaproteobacteria bacterium | reverse complement strand
ATATCCCACGGCGGCCGCAATAAGCAGCATTACACCTAATTTGGCCAAATAGGCATCATCGCTGCCGTGGTATAGATAGGCGCCCCAGAGCACGGTAGCCAGCGCGGCGACCCCAAGCAGGTGTTTCAAACTCGAAGGCAGATTGATAGTCGCCGCCCCTTCGCCGCCCCAGGTAATATGATCGATCTCCCAGTACAACCACTTCAACCCGATAATGGCGCCGAGCACGATGCCGAACCACATTGCGAAGCCGTGGGCGGAGAGATTTCCCAACGCTGCGTACAGCGCGCCGATATTGCACCCTCCCGCGAGGGCCGCACCGATTCCCATCAAACAACCGCCAACAATACCTTTGATTCCTTCGAAAAGGGGGGGTATGCGCAGTGCAAATTCATTTCCAAGGCAAGCGGAGATAAATGCTCCAGCAGTAATTCCAATTAAGATAACGGAGCCGGAGAACGTCAACAGACCGGGTGGCAGAGTATCGGAACTGCCGATTTGGTAGATCATCCAATCGCCCCAGCTTCTGACTCCCCCTACGATGCCCCAGGGCCGCATCCATGCCACGGCGGCGATACTCAGCAACGCTATTACCACGCCGGTTGCGTTCGCGTTCCACCTGCTTCGCGCCGCCAATGTATACCACTCCTGAACGTTGTCGAGGTTGGGTTTGTGCATGCGCATTTTGTTACTCCTTGCGATTAGTCTTTAGGTTCAAGGTATCGACCCTTGACCGATCGGTTGCGATTTGGGAATGGCGTCGAGAATCCGGTGCATTTCATCGGTATTGAAGGGTCGAGCCGAATTTGCAGGCGGCTTCGCTTGCCGCCGTTCGTCTAAGCTAGTCCAGGCATCGGCTGGCAGACCGTCCTCAAGCCGTTCCGAATCCGGGATGAAGGTCCAGCGCCCATCCGTCTTTTGCAGCCGGCCCTGTCCCAGGCCCAGCGCGACGGGAGAACGATGGCATGAGTTGCAGCTTCTTGCGCTCCCCGTTGTGTGCGGCGCGATTGGTGCGAACCGGCGCTTAAAGATAGGTCTCTCCAGGCTCGGGTGATCGAGAGTCATGATCATTCCGGGAACGACCGGCGCAATGCGGTCGTCGGAAGTTACCCCCAGCGGTGGTGGTCCGTTACGCAGATTCCAGCGCTTCTCGCTCCACCTTCCAGCGGTCACTTCCTGCGCCGCATGATCCCACTGATTGCCGGTTGGGTCGTACGTGGTATGGCAGCCGTAGCATTGTGGCGCCCAGGTGCTGTGGCATGCGCTACAGCTCAATCGCCGGTGCTCTGTCCGGTATGGATGGCTCTGCGGGGTCCATGGCGGGATGGGCAGGCGCGCGGAACTCTGTTTACCGTAAAGCGTGTTACCGATTTTCTGGATTTCGATGTGCCACAATGGTGTAGCTCGGCGTTTCGTGGTCAGAAACTTTTGTCTCGGGCGCAGGGCAAACGGAATACGATCGATCTGCCCTTCGAGCTTGTTTGGCCAAATATTGAGATCGATCGGGGCGCTCGCGTTCCTATGGCAGTCAATGCAGAGTATGTCCGGGCCCTTTTCCGGTTCGTTATTCGGCCGGTCCATCCCCATGACACCCCGGGATGTATGGCAGTCGATGCACGACATGCCAGCACGTTGATGCACATCCGCTTGCACGAATTCGACAAGTCTGTCGTCCTCGAGACGGCCCAAAGTCGAAGTATCGGGGCGCTGCAATGCGGTGGGATCTACTTCCGCGAGGCCGGCATAGTTCAATGAAATTCGCGATGACCGCGAATGACAGCCGAAACACCGCGCGTCGCTGACCCGCACGGTTAGTGCCGGGTGAGCGTCCTTAGGATAGCTGTTGATGTGGCAAGCCAGGCATCCACCCCCACGGTCCGTGGTGGGGTCCAGGCGATGGCTGGTCTTGTCTTGGTTCAAGTGGCAGCCCGCACAGAGTTTACGCAGCAAACTATCGGCCGGTGAGTAACCCAGGGCAGACAGGGTGGCGGTTTTTCCCGTGTCCGGCGACGCGGTGAACAGTTCGCGAGTCGACGCGACAATCCCCGCGCCGGTCGCCATCGGACTGACCCGCACCGCGTCGACATGATGCGTATGACAGCGGCCGCAGGTCCCGCCCGCCGTAGACAGGTTGCCGGGAAAGGCGATCAATTCGGCGTGGGCGTCCCGTTCGGTGGCCGCGTCCGGACGGCCGCCGTGGCACGGTGTACACAGCGTTTCGCCGAAGCGGTGCCCGCCTGCAAATCCCGTCGTGGAAATTTTGTGGCAAGCAATGCAGCCCCGGTCTCGATTTCCTGAACTCGCTGATTGCGACATGGAATGCGGTCCTGGCTCGTCTCCGCCGGGGACCGCGGCGACGCCAACGGTCGTCAATGTCGTCCAAAGCGTAAATACCGATAGATGCACGTCTTACTCGAAGTCGGGCAGATAGGTTTGCGTGCACCGCCGCATTGCAGATGGTGCTCTAGCAGCCTTCGCTTACAACTGCCTTATCGGTTTTGTTCTTTGATTGCTGCGGCGCCGCGGAAGATCCCTTGCCCTCGTCCCGTGGCGGAGCAGTAACGGCTTGCACCGGTGGACTGTATCCGCTTATCCCATCCACACCACAGAATGAGCAGGTGAGCGCGCGGCGCTCGGTAAAGGTGAGAAGCTCCGAGTCCGCCTGGTCCGTGTCTTGCTCCGGGTTTAGGATATACGAACCCCAATGGTTGTACCCGCCCAGCAGAAAGCTGGCTTGAATACCGGCGAGCCGGAGCATCACCGCTGCCTTGGCCGCATATTCGCTCCCATTCGAGTAGACCACGACCGTCTGAGAATTGCGTATTCGTTTCCTGCCCTCAGCGGAGACAAGCATGGGCAACGATATGTTCAACGACCCGTTAATATGGCCTGCAGTGAAGTCTTCTTCCGGGCGCACATCCACGATTACGAAGTCGCGCGTGTCCTCGGCGATCCAGCGGGCCAGGTCATCGGCGGTGATACGATCTTCTTTTCTGGCTATCGAGTCGGCAATCCGTGTGAAATCGTCACCGCTCAATGAGACCGTCCCGCTTTCGCTGCACGCGCCAAGCAATACCGCAGTCATACCCGCGATCGCCATCGTGAAATATTTACTCATATCAGTTCGCATAATCGATTCCCCGTGTATCAGGCCAGCATGCTGCTTCGCGCTATTGCAATAGTTGTAGCAATTGTGGGTCAAACTGATTTGCATAGTCGACCCAACTACTGTGTAAACCGATATTCATCACCACCTGACGAAGCAGATAGCCGCCGATCAACACGAATAACGGTGCCAGATAGAAAGCAGACGTGCTTTTGCGCAACAGTTCCCGCCCCTCCAACAGGATCGGAATCAGCAGGCCGATACTAAAAAATAGAAGCCAGAACCCTACGGTGTATCGCCCACCCAGGATTAAATCGAGGGCGGCAAGCTGCACCTGGCTGCCAGTGCTTAAATCGATGACGAGCAACAACACCAGGAATATTTCCACCGCAATTAGGCTAAAGTCGATCTGCGTAAACAAGTTTCTCTCGCCCTTGATGCTTGTGCCCAGAATCGTGAGCGCGGCGGCGGTCGATAACGCGGAAACGAGAAACAGGACGGGCAGAATTGCCGTGTTCCAGAACGGCCGCGCGACCAGAGTATTCAGCAGCAGGCCGGTGTATATACCGAGCGCCAGGGCGAAAGGAATGCTGATCCACGCGATACGGCGGCGAAAACGCTCCGACAGATCCAGGGCCAGCGCCCCGATGTCAAAGCGCTCCAGACGGCGGGCCAGATTGGGATATCCCTGCCGGAACGTGGATAGGATCTGCAGCAGGCAAATCGGATAGATAATGATCAGTATCCAGGAGCCCCACGACATGGGGGAACTCGGACGAAACGCGGTATAGAAACGAAATACATACCAGCGGTGGGAAAGATCAAGGAACAGCGCGGCCATGCCGACCGACAGCAGAATGACGGTCCACAGTACGAGTTTTTCGGTCACGAATGGAGCTTCGCGCTGCCGGTTGGCGAGTACCATAATCGCCGCGAAGAACATAATCCCGGCCGCCAGACCACCGAGGAACAGGTACAGCGGCACCTCCCAACTCCAGGTACTCAACACCGGGTCGATCTTGGGATTCGCTCTTAAGGTTACGAGTACTTCTTCGATCATATTAGGGCGTCACGTCAGATAATAGACATTGGGTTCGTTGCCGGTTTCCTGCAGCAGGGTTTTGTAGTTTCGCGTTCGCAACAAAGTGCTTACCTTGCCGGCAGGATCGTCGAGCACGCCGAAATGCATGCAATGTGTCGGACAGGTCGATACGCAGGCCGGATCCAGCCCATTCTCCACCCGATGGTGACAGAAAGTGCATTTATCCACGTAGCCCTCCGGGTGCATGATTAACCTGGCGTCATACGGACATGCGGCGATACAGGCCTTGCAGCCGGTGCACTTACCGGAATCGACCAGCACGATATTCGTGTCTCGCCAGAAATGGCTGGCGCCGGTCGGACACACGTATACGCAGGTCGCGTGGGAGCAGTGATTACATCGCTCGGATCGGAACTCGGTGCTTAAGTTCGGGTATTCGCCGGTGGTTGTTTCCACGACCCAGTCACGAGTAAGGCCGTCCGGCATTTGATTCTCAGTCTTACACGCCGTCACACAATCGCCACAGCCGACGCAGGTAAGCGTGTCGATCACCATCGCGTAGCGAGTCATATCAAACTTCGTCCTCGAGGAAGGTCACAAAGTTGGCGCGCATGCCGCTTGCCCCCATTATTGGGTCGTGCGGTATGTTAGTGATCAATGCGGCATCATCGGCACCGCGGCCGCTGGCCAAGCGCAATCCCTCGGCGGTATGACCGAATCCATGCGCCATGAACACAGAATCGGGGCGAATGCGTTCCGTCACGCGGATCCGAATGCGGTTGCTTTCTACACCATCCTGATTTTTCAGGCGTACATATCGACCGTTCTCCAAATCCCACTTCCGCGCCACAGTCGGATGAACCCAGATGACGTTCTCGGGCATAATTTCAAACAGGTATTTGTTGTTTTGCGTACGGCCAAAGGTATGCGCGGGGGCGCGTCCATAGTTAAGCCGGTAATAATCGGGCGGCGGTTCCTGGTGTGCGCTGTATTTCGGCAATGGATCGAAGCCCAGCTTGGCAAGTTGGGTCGAGTAGATCTCAATCTTGCCGGTCGGCGTGTTGAACTCGATGTCGGTCCCCTCGGTGAAATACATTGGGGTGGTGCGCGGGAATACCTTCACACCCGTTTTCTTCATTTCGGCGAGCGAACTACCGACCTGCTTTAATTGCCATTCGAGCACCTCCGTGTAATCCTTCCACGGGAAGTAGTCGCCGAGGCCGAGCCGCTTGCCCAGTTGTTTTGCAATCCACCAACCCGGTTTAGAATCGTATTTGGGTTTGAACGCCGGCATTCGCAGAGCCAGAGACGGCCGCCGTTCCGGCGCGTTGCGCAGGGTGTCGTAACGCTCCAGATAAGTGCACTCGGGCAGTATCACATCCGCATAACCGGTGACCTCACAAGGCTGGATGTCGATTGCGACAATGAGATCGAGTGAATCCGCCGCCTCCTGCAATCGGCCCGCGACCCCCGGCACGGTGAGCGGTAAATTAGTGCCGTAAACGATCCACGCCTTATATAGCGCATCCGGCCCGATCGATGCGTCGAACACGGCCGTGCTGACGCCGGCATAGGCTTCCGGATATTTCCCTCTGTTGGCGTCCTGCACTCGCGCGGTGATTTTGGGGTATTCAGGAATCGGGTAATTTGGCAGAGCGACTTTTTCTTGTTGGTAGTAACCGCCCGGGCGACCCCAAGAGCCCAGCAACGCATTTAGGATCGCCACCGCGCGCAGGCGCTGGGTGTCGTCCCCATACCAGGCCACGTGACGCCCGGGATGTATCAGGGTGGCCGGCGCGTTCGCGGCCATTACTCGGGCCGTTTCGCGAATCCGCGCTGCCGGAATGGCGGTTATGGGATAGGCCCATTCCGGGGTAAATTTTCTTACATGTTCTTTGAGCTCGGTGAAACCGTGGGTATAGCGCGTTACATAGTCCCGGTCGTACAGATCCTCCTGGATCAGCACGTGCATCCATGCCAGCAGCAGCGCGATATCGGTTCCGGGTTTGATCGGCAGCCAGTAGTCGGATTTACCGGCCGGGACGGAAAAACGGGGGTCTACGGTGATCAGTTTGGCTTTTTTGTGCAGTGCCGCGGCGAAGGTCTGCACTTGGCTGTTGTGAAGGTTCTCGCCGATGTGGGAGCCGATCAGTACGATGCACCGGGAATGCTCCATGTCGGTTCGATCGGGAGAACCCACCCCTTCGCCGTAGGTTAACTTGAACGCCACCTCTCTGGGTCCCCGGCACTGGGCGAACGAAGGCGCCACAAAGGATCTCGAACCGTAGGCTTGCAGCAAATGTTTGAAATGCCCGCCGCCGGAACCGTGGCTGAACAGCGCCAGTTTTTCCGGGCCGTGGTCGGATGCCAGTTTTCGCAGCCTAGCGGCGATGAATTCAAGGGCCTCATCCCAGCTTACCGGCTTGAACCTCTGATTTCCGTTGTTGTCCACCCGCAGCAATGGTGTTTTGAGCCTGTCCGGATCCAGGTACGCCCCGAGTCCGGCAGTGCCGCGAGTACATAGCCTGCCCCTACTGTGCAGGTCGTTCGGGTTGCCTACGACTTTCCATGGCTCACCGCCGTCCTTGTACACAATACCTGCGCATTTCCAGAAGCAGATATCGCAAATAGTCGGCGAAACCGTGAGCTCGCCTGTGCCTGGCCTGCGAACGCCGGCCGCACACCCCGTCATCAATGCCGGGCCGGCGACCGTTCCGGCTCCGATAAATGCAGAGGTTTTTAGAAAATCTCGTCTTTTCACCTGTTGAGTAGCTGCGCGAGTAGTACGCGCATATTCGCAATTGAATCCGTGTAGTCCACGTCGCTGATTTTGGACTAAGCCATATTAAGGAACCTCTGCAAAAGCCATGATCGATCGATTTGGGTCCAATATAATCAAACTCCGCGTTGCGAAATCCAGGCAATAGCCGGGCTATTACTTGCATTCCGCGCCTTAATTTTGATCATTTTGGCTCCCGACTCGATTCGCCCAGACTTATGCAGCGGTTCCTTAGGTTTGTCGATATATTTAAATGGTCAGTTAATCTTGCGAGTTTGTATTTGATCCAAATCATTATTAAGGCACCAGTCGGATGTATTCGCTTCGAGATTAATTCGGACGATTCACGGGAACAAATTGTCGGGCTTCAGGCGTCCTGTCCGCAAACAGGTCGGATGCTTTTTCTCCAATCATGATTGACGCATCGGCTACGACATCGGGGTTCTCTGTTAGTCGATATGCCAGCACGCAACCGGCGGAGCCGGCGCCGACGATGATGTAGTCATGGCGGGCTTCGGTCTATCTTGTCGCCCTACGGTTTCCTCGGTAAGTAGTTCCCTAGCGTTTGCGTAACCGTTTGGACTCATGAAGGCGGGATGCTATAAATTGCCGGTCTTAACGCTTTCCGGGCCCACTAGCCTTGCCGTATTTGTTGACTGATCACCACCGCATACCCGTCGTGGAAGAATTGAGAACAGCGCTTTGTGCCGCTGCTGAGCATTTGTCGTTCCCGGCCATCGACCGGGTGGTGTGGCCGCGCGCTAAACGTAACCCGTGTAAGTCCGGCGAGTTTGCGCTCGTCGTTCTGGATGACGGAAGCGCAGGGTTATTCTACGTGTGGTTGGACGATACGTTGGAGCGCCTGGTGGGCATCGATCCCGGAGAGGTGGAAGGCCTAAACCCGGCCGAGTATCTTGCCGCGGGTCCTCGTCACGGATTGGAACACCGGGCGCTTGCTTTGGGTGTTATGAATGCGATGAGTCAGTGGCTTTTCTGTGCGGCTCGAATTCCATTGAGCGGTTCCGGATCGATGGGTGATATGGCGTTTACGTCCAGCGACAAAGTCGGCATGGTGGGTTTATTTCCGTCACTGGCGGATCGTCTGCAACAGCAGGGTACGGAATTCGTGGTCGTAGAAAAAGACACCGCGTTGCGCGACGACTATCCACAGTATACCGTGAGCATGAACCCACAGGATTTGCTCAGCTGTACTAAGATTCTGATTACCGGCAGCACGTTGCTGAATGACAGTCTTGATGACGTGCTGGCCCATTGCGCTGGCGCCAAACGCGTATCGGTGATCGGCCCCACGGCCAGTTGTCTTCCCGATGCACTGTTCCGGCGTGGCGTACACCGGGTAGGGGGCAGCCGCGTCGTCGATCTGGATTCGCTGCTGGCACGCCAGGTAGTAGATCAACCATGGGGCGATGCCGTGCAGAAATACGTTCTCGATCGGAACCACTACCCGGGTCTGGATAGACTGCTGTCGACGTTAGACTGATACACTCCCGCGCATGATCAAGTTAAGAAATATTGCGCTGCGTCGCGGAACCCAATTGCTATTCCAAAATGTCAGCATCGATATGCATGACGGTGAAAGCATCGGGCTGGTCGGCGACAACGGCAGTGGAAAGACCAGCCTAATTTCGATGTTACTGGACGAGATACATCCTGATCAGGGGGAACTTTACTTGCCTCGTGGCATGCGATTGGCTCACGTCGCGCAAGAAACACCAAATAATGATCGTAGTGCAATCGATCACGTGCTCGACGGTGATGGTGAATTCAGGCAAATCGAGTCGGCTTTGAGTGCGACTAGTAATTCTCACGACGAGGAAAGTGCCAAGTTATACACTCGAATGCAGGATATCGATGGTTACCGCGCCCGTGCTCGGGCCGCGAAACTACTATCGGGACTCGGCTTTAAAGCGCATGAGCACGATCACGCCACGCGCACATTTTCGGGAGGGTGGCGAGTACGTTTGAATTTGGCTCAGGCGCTGATGGGCCCGTCAGATTTACTGTTGCTCGACGAGCCTACCAACCACCTCGACCTGGATACTATTGTTTGGCTGGAAGAGTGGCTCAAAAGGTATTCCGGAACTTTGATGTTGATCTCGCACGATCGTGAATTTATCGACGCGTGTTGTCGCCGAATCCTGCACATCGATAACAATCAAATTCGCAGTTACTCGGGCAATTACTCGCAGTTTGAAGGCCAGCGCGCAGAGCGCTTGGCAAACGAACAGGCCATGCGAGAAAAGCAACAGAAAAAGGTTGCGCACATGGAAAGTTTCGTTCGTCGATTCAGATATAAGGCCAGTAAAGCAAAACAGGCGCAGAGCAGAATAAAGGCGCTTGAGAAGCTTCAGCTAATAGCTCCGGCACACGTCGGGTCGCCATTCGATTTTCAATTCAAGCCGTGCGACAAACTTACCGATCCGATTTTAAAGCTCGAGCATGTCGACGCCGGATACGATGGCACGATCGTTTTGCATGATGTTAACTTGTCGATCGAAAGAGGAGATCGAATCGGGTTATTGGGTGCCAACGGTGCCGGCAAGTCCACGTTAATAAAGATATTGGCGGAAGAACTGGCGGTAATGGCTGGCTCGAGAGTGGCCAGCAATCAATTGCGAATCGGGTACTTCGCACAACACCAGCTCGATCAACTCGATCCATCCCTATCCCCGATGCGACAGTTTCAAAAACGTTATGCGAACGCAACCACGCAGGAATTGCGACGCTATTTAGGCGGATTCGATTTTCAAGGTGAGCGCGTTAACGAACCGATTGGCCCATTCTCCGGCGGAGAGAAGGCACGCTTAGCATTGGCACTATTGATATTCGATGGACCGAATATATTGTTGTTAGATGAACCGACGAATCATCTCGACATGGAGATGAGGCACGCTCTGAGTGTCGCCATACAGAGTTTTGATGGCGCGATCATATTGGTGTCCCATGATCGCAGCTTGATAAATCGCGTCACTGACAAGCTATTTTTCATTCGATTTGGGAAGGTCGAGACATTCGATGAGGATTTAGACGCCTACCAGCGTTTATTAAGGCAATCGAACGCAGTGAAAACCGACGTGGGGCCCAAAGCACCAGGCGATGAGACTAAGAAACAGCGTCGCCAAATCATGGCTCGGCGTAGAGAACAATTGAGACCCAAACGCGAATTGATAGAGCAGTTAGAGAAAGACATAAAAGCCCTTCAAGAGACGGTTGATAGGCTTGATGCAACGTTATCGGATCCGGTGACTTATGAAACCCAGAGCACAGCAAACTTGAGTAGGATGATGCAGGAAAAATCGAACGTCGAATCCGAGTTACATGAAGTAGAATCTCGATGGTACGGAGCCATAGAAGAACTTCAGCAGCTTGAGGCCTCCATTGCGGTGGCCTAAGCTTTCTATCCCGTCGATGGATTATTCTCAGTTGAAGTGAAACGGGCACAACCTAATCCGGACGAATTTTTGGATCGGTTGCTACGATTGATCCAGGTCAAACGCGTTGCGGCCCGCATTGCGCTACAATCGGTTATGGAAATCTATCCATATTTGGATATTCATGTTCTGGTAGATCGCGGATACGGTGACCACACTCGGAGGTGTTGTTAATGCAGAATTTTGATCAAGAACTGGATGCGCGCGGATTAAATTGTCCATTGCCGATCTTGCGGGCGAAAAAGGCGTTAAAAGATATCGAGGGCGGACAGGTGCTACGGATTCTCGCTACCGATCCTGGTTCGGTTAAGGACTTTGAAGCGTTTGCGCGGCAGACGGGAAACGAACTGCTGGCGTCATCGGAAGAAGGCGGCGAATTTCATTTCTTTCTTAAGAAGGCCGGGTAAACGATGGCAGATAAAAAACTCGCGATTATCGCTACTAAAGGCACGCTCGACTGGGCCTATCCACCCTTTATCCTGGCTTCAACGGGTGCGGCTCTCGGCTACGAGGTCAGTGTTTTTTTTACATTTTACGGACTGCAATTATTGAGAAAGAAGCTGAATCTCAAGGTCAGCCCACTCGGTAATCCGGGTATGCCAATGCCAATGGGAATGGATAAGTGGTTTCCGGTGCTCGGCACGGCAATTCCGGGAATGGAAAGCATGATGACGGCGATGATGAAAAATAAGATCAAGCAAAAAGGCGTTGCCAGTATTGAGGAACTTCGCAGTCTCTGCATTGAGGCAGATGTGAAGCTTATCGGTTGCCAGATGACGATCGACTTATTTGATTTTCAACGTGACGAGTTACTGGATGAAATCGACTTGGGGGGCGCGGCCACGTTTTTTGAGTTTGCCGGCGAATCGGACGTTTCGCTCTTTATTTAGACCCACTGGATTGTGTTGGGGCAAAAGATACCCACGTCGTGGCGATGTATTTAATGGTCGAGGCCACTTTGTTGCCACGATGTAAATGGGTCCAGAACGGGGGAAACAAAAGGAGTTTTCCGCGTTCGGGCTGAACGCTTAGGTCGTGGAAGTAGAATTGTGTTTCGCCGCCGGGTCCAGGGACATCGTTTAGGTACCAAATTGCTACCAATTGGCGCTGGCTGAATTCACCGGGGCCGGAATCAATGTGCCAGTCGTAATATTCATCCGGGTTAGTTCGTTGCAAGTTATAACCGATGTCTTGGAATGAATTGACGCGAAAGAACGGATGTGTGATAGACATTTCGCTTAACGCGTCGCTCAGTGAACGAAACAGTTGCCGGTCGACATCGCGCCAGTCCGCGCGGCCGCTTATGCGCAGGTCGGTGGACCGTTTGATGCCGGGTTGCGATTCGGCGCGCTGGCCGATTCGACCGATATAGTGCTGATCGGGATGAGCTTCGAATCGGTCGACGATTTCATCGCACAGGGTTAACGACAACGCCGCCGATTTGGTATAGATAAAACTACCGGGCTTCAATTCAATAATTGATGGGTGCGATTCATCGTCGGACATTGCCGTTCAGCCTGGGTTGTTCGTAAGATGTCGGAATTACTCGTAGAGCATAATCCATCGCCGCTGAAACTCGAAGTGCTGGGAGTGGACGATTGGCCGGTACGCACAGAAAACGTGTCGACGTTTTCGGCCCGCTACGAGACGACGGAAGTCTCATTTGTGACAGCCGGAGAGGCAATTATTACGACGCAGAGTGGAGAATCGATTCTCGTGCGCGAAGGCGATATTATTACCTGTATGCCCGGCTTGAATTGCAGCTGGGCGATTAAAGAAATGCTTACTCGGCATTACCGAGTGGCGTGACGACAAATTACGACGATAATCAACGGCCATGAATCGTACCTATTACGACACCATCAAAAAGCTCGAAAGTGACGGCGTAAACAACGACTACGTATTGGGTTGGGCAAGCGGCTATCTTGGCAATCCGAAGCTCGAGGAACAGCGTATCACCGATGCCTACGACGCGGGTTACGAAGACGGGCTTGCCAAGAACACCGAAAACGCAGACGCCTGGAAAGGTTCGCCCGGATAATTCATGAAGGGTTCGGAGTTCAGGGGAAATCGGCTAAGGAGTCGGTACGATCGTCCGCCTTCGTGAAATATCCGGGCTAACGGTTGGGGTTGGTCGCGGTGCCCTGAATTGGGGCCGACCGAATCAGTGCTTGCATCGTCTTATGCAGCAGTCGCACGGTTTGCGGCGCGTCGATCTCGATGATTTGATCTAACACCCAGCGATTGGTCTGGCTTTCGCCCATGATCTCCTGAATATGGGCACCAATACAGCGATACGTGCTATAGCCCGGGCCGGAGTCTTCGAACTCGGTCTGCGCATACTCTGCCGCCCGGTCGTTGAGATTGGCGGTGAACGGCTCGCGATAGTCGCCGGCACCGAATAGCTCCGCACAGTTTTGTTGCACATGACGCGTGATGTCGGCCGCCAGATTTGACACAAATCTGGCCCGTTGATCTGAGTCCCACAGCTCGAACACGTAACGATCGGCGACGTGGATCAGGAATATCGCGTATTCTGTGATCACGCCAATTCGTTGGCGGTCGTTGTCATACACATAATCGTGAGCGTGTAGATCCTTGGCAGCGGTAAGGGCGAGGCGCCAAATGGCCGCGCTGACTGCCAGCGCATTGGCTTCGATAGATACCGGAGTACCTTTATTTCGCCATTTGCTACGAATTCGAGCGCGCATAGCAGGCTGCCGGAAGTGGAGTCGGTGTAGGCTTCATGTTAGTTTAAACGTTAGCGGTTTATCGACGGTGCTCCCATGATGTCTTCGCTGATCGACGAAAATCGAACCTTACGGGCCCAGGTGCAACGCAATTGCCAAATTGCGGATTCCCACCATGCGCAAGACTACACGTTGTGTACTTACTTGCTCAAGATGCGGGAGTACTACCGGTGGGCGCATGATTTGGGGTACGACCACGTGCTGCGCGGTAGCGACGTGTCGGAATGGGTGGATGCTCAGGAACGGCAATGGGACGAACTCGAAAACAGCGATTACGTGCCGCTCGAAATTGACGGGACACTTGTCGATCCGTTCGACACAAACCGGGTGAACGCAATAATAAATGAGCATGGGTTCGTCTACAGCGCCGGTCTCGGTCGATTGTCGCGGCCACTTTTTTACTTCGGTGAACTAACCGGCACAGAACAGCTCGACGGGTATCGGGTACTAATCTCCGGCACAGAGTGGGCGCGATGTATGACAGCGCCGCCCGCAATGGCCCACGGCAACACCATCTTTATCCGCCGTGATGCGCTGCGCCGGATGTTATGGGAAATGATCGAGGACTGGAGGTGGGCAAAGCGCGAAAACGCGCTAGCCCGGGCGCTTCGCTTTTACGATTTCGATGCCGATGCCGATGCAGCGTTGGAACGCATGACGAATCACGAAATCGAGGCCGTCATTCTTCACGAAATCGGCGAAATTGTGGCCGGGCAAATGCTCGGAAGCGAATGGCACGAAATGCTGGACGATATTAGCGGGTCAAACACGGAATTTATGGTGCGCGCAGTACGCGATCATCTGGCGGACTGCATGAGTTCGTTGCCGGCGCTATTGAGCAGCGCCGATACCCCGTCATTACATTTTTACTTTGCGAACTTGACGGCGATGCGTAAAGATTTGTTTCCTGCCTTGAACACCGCCTATCAATACTGGGTGGATCGTGACGATCTCAGCCGGCTAAAGTCGGTGGTGAGGAACGGCAAAACCCACTGGATGTCGGTGGCGGATCGAATCATGCAATGTCACCGGCGTCACGGTAATCAATGTCAGCAACCGATTCAGGCGCTGCTCAGCGCAAGCCGGCTGTAATTTTGCCGGCTGTTATTTGAGGAACCTCTGCAAAAGTCATGAACGATCCATTTGGGTCCAAAAA
>JAOTWM010000560.1 GCA_029862885.1 Gammaproteobacteria bacterium | reverse complement strand
GCGGCCTCGAACTCGGCATCGGTCGATCCGATGCCTTCGCCGGCATTGCTTTGAACCAGCACGCGATGGCCGTGGCCGACGGCTTCGCGGACGCTGCCGGGCGCAAGCCCGACTCGGTATTCGTGGTTTTTAGTCTCTTTGGGGACGCCGATTAACATAGGGAGTTGACCTCAGACTGTTCACTGTTGTGGATGGGGGGTTGGGCATCAGAGCCCAGCCGAATTGGGGGGAGGTTAGGGGCTCCGTGCCTGCCCCGGTAGGGCCAATCGGTGGATTTGCGCTGTGCCAGCGATACCGGGGCGGCGATATTAAGCGGTCGCCGCGATTAACTCCGCCAGCCGGGCAATGCCGGGCGCTATTCGATTTACTGCGATCGACGAAAAGCCAAGTCGGAAAAAGTGGCGGGGTGGCGTATCGCCCATAAAAAACAGGTCGCCCGGCTCCAGGACGATTCCGTGTGACAGTGCATCACTTTGCAATTGCCTCGTGTCGAGATCATCCGGCCCAGTCACCCAAAATGAGGTGCCGCCAAAGGTCGGAATTCGTGACGCATTCGGGAGATGGCGGGTCAGGTTTTCACCCATGACCTGCCACCGATCGCGATAGGCGTGACTCAAACGCCGCACCAGCGAGTCGTGGTGGCCGCGTTTCAAGAAATGCGCAACGATATGCTGGTTGTTGCTGGGGGGGTGACGCAGCATGAGCCGCCGGAGTGCACGCGCTTCGTGAATGAGCGCCCGGGAGGCCACCATATACCCCATGCGCAGCCCGGGCGCTAAGGTTTTCGACAGACTGCCGATGTACACGACACGGCCGTTGCCATCCATGCTCTTCAGCGCCGGCGTGGGATCGTCGACGTAGTTGGTCTCACTTTCGTAGTCGTCCTCGATGATGACGAAATCGGCCTTATTGGCGCGGGCCAGCAATGCTTCACGGCGCGCTAACGGCATCGTTACCGTGGTGGGGGATTGGTGGCTTGGCGTCACATATAAACAATCGCACGGGTCCAGCTCGGGGCCGACGATCAAGCCATTGTCGTCGATGGCCAGAGCTTTCACGGTGGCCGAATTGATGGACAGAATATTGCGCGCATCGACGTAGCCGGGATTTTCGATGCCGACCATGGAATGTCGGTTGAGCAGCAATTCCGCCAATATGTAGAGCGCGTGTTGTGCGCCTAAAGTAATCAATATCTCGTCGGAACCGGCCCACACGCCGCGGCGCGGCAAAACTCGGGTGCGAATCTGCTCGACCAGCAGCGGGTCGTCGCTGTCGGCGCGATCCTGGGACCAATCCCGAATTGCCCGTACACTGACTGCCTCACGACAGCACTCACGCCAGTCGGCGATAGGAAACAGCGTGGGATCGATTTGGCCGTACACGAACGGATACGGAAAGCGTTGCCAGTCGCGCGGTTTGACGATATTACGCTGAGCGCTCGGTTGCATCTGCAGCCGATTACTCCAATTTGGAGCGCTCACAGCGTCTGCCAATGGCCGAATTGCGTGACGCTGGGCGTGGCCATTGAGGATGTCTTTATTGACGTAGTAGCCGCTGCGCTCGCGCGACACGAGATAGCCTTCATCCACGAGTTGTTGATAAGCCAGGACTACCGTATTGCGCGCCACAGCGAGTTGCCGCGCGAGCTTGCGGCCCGATGGCACCGCGCTGCCGGCCGGTAAATGGCCATCGAGAATCGCACCGACCAGCATTTCCCGAATTCGGTTCTGCAGACTGGTGTGAGAATCGGCGGGTAGGCGGAATAGCTGATCGGGCATGGTCTGGCCTAAAGCGGCAGGCTTATCTGGTCCTATTCGCGTATAGGCTGCGAGTCTATTGTTTGCTTCAGGCTGAAACAAGCGGTCGCGGGCGGCATTGTGCGGCCCCGCCATTAATCTAGACAATTATCGAGCGGATTCTGCGCTCAAGGGGCCAAAACCGATGAAACCAAACGTTGCGCTCGACTATCAATGGATGCCGTTCACCTCCAATCGCGATTTTAAAGCGGACCCACGCATGGTGGCGCGTAGCGAAGGCGTTTACATGTGGAACCACCAGGGCGAGAAATTGCTGGACGGATCGTCAGGGCTTTTTTGCTGTGCCGCCGGTCACAGCCGCTCGGAAATTGCCGACGCGGTCCACGCGCAACTCAAGGAATTGGCCTATGCGCCGCCCTTCCAAACGGGTCAGTCAATGTCGTTTGAGTTGGCGCAACGTGTCGCGAGCTTAACTCCCGAGGGTATCGATCATGTGTTCTTCGTGAATTCCGGGTCCGAGGCGATTGACACCGCGATGAAGATTGCGCTGGCATACCATTACGCGCGCGGCGAGGGCCAGCGGCAACGATTCGCATCGCGCGAACGGGCCTATCACGGCGTAAATTTTGGTGGCACCGCACTAAGCGGTATGGTGAAGAACCGCCAAGTGTTTGGTTTGGGGCTTCCCGGTATCGCCCATATGCGCCATACCTGGCTACCGGAAAACCGATTCGTGAAGGGCCAACCCGAGTCCGGTGCGGAGCTCGCGGACGATCTCGAGCGTATCGTGCAGAACTTCGGCGCCGACACGATCGCAGCGTGTTTTGTCGAACCGATCGCGGGATCGACCGGGTGCCTGGTGCCGCCGGTAGGCTATTTGCAACGTCTGCGCGAGATTTGCGATCGGCACGGCATTTTGCTTGTGTTCGACGAAGTGATCTGTGGATTCGGACGCACCGGTAAGGCGTTTGCGGCGCAGAGTTTCGACGTCGCTCCGGACATGATGACGATGGCAAAAGCATTGACCAATGCGGCACAGCCGATGGGGGCCGTGGCGGTTCACGACCGAGTCCACGATACGGTGATGAACGCCGCTCCGGACGCGGCCGTCGAGTTGTTCCACGGCTACACCTATTCGGGCCATCCGGCGGCTTGCGCCGCAGGAATTGCGACGATGGACATCTATGAGCGCGAGCGTTTGTTCGACAAAGCCGCTGAATTGTCGCCGTATTTTCTGGAATCGGTCTTCGCGCTCAGCGACATTCCCGCCATCACCGACATCCGTGGTTACGGGCTAATGGCGGGAATCGATGTCGACCCGGGTAGCAATCCGCCAGGTTCGCGCGGATTAGGCGTGCAAAAGCGCCTGTGGAAGGCCGGGTTGCACATAAAAATGACCGGCGACTCCGCGATCGTCGCACCGCCGCTGATCAGCGAACGGACTCATGTGGACGAGCTTTGCGGCATCTTACGGGACGTGTTAAGTTCGCTCTAGAATCCG
>JAOTWM010000089.1 GCA_029862885.1 Gammaproteobacteria bacterium | reverse complement strand
ACTGGGAACCGTCTTGGGAGTCATCGTCTACAAATACCAGTTCGTAATCTATGGACTCACTATCCATTACGCGGTTTATCTCAGTCACCAAAACTGTAATGTTGTCCGCTTCCTGATAGGTCGGAACAACGATCGATACTCTCGGAATTGATGACTTGTTGGGTGTTATCATGGATACATTGAGCGTTTTTGATCTATGCCGAAGGGCTGTTCCTGAAATTCGAAGCTCTTCCGGCCAAACGGACGAAATTTGTTTGTCTAGTCCGGGCCAAGTCTCATGACGACCAGGTTCCTGACAGAAGGAGAGCTATCTTGGGCTCGGAATGATAGTCCGACCCGCCGGTTACAGATTACATTATTGGATGGCGATGATCGTATTCGGCGGCAGTTGCCTCTTCATTAATAAAGCAAGATTAAAATCGATATATTAACGACAGATTAAATTAATGCTTCCACGACTATTTGCATTACCCCGGTAATTGTCAATGTTTCGTCCAAATTCCCCAATAAGTGGTGGCCCATATGTGTTCGGGAATGCTCATATGGATGAACTGAACGGGCGAAAAAATCAACGCGTATTTCCCGGGTATCTTCCCACGCGTGACCTCGCTATTGGATTCGGTTTCCCCGATAGCGGGGCAGATTGTCCTGGCGCGGCATTTGCCGCAACAAGTTCCCCAGCCACGAGTCCCTATCGAAGCGTGACTAGTGGTGGGTCACTAGGGCGATGACACTCGACGTTCGGTTGTCCGTCAATACCTACGATAGAGGCGAATTTAATTATGTCGGGTTCGCCCCTTTTACCCGAACGCAGAGGCGGTTTCAAGTATGCGGAATGCAAATTGGGGCCGTGATTTCGATTGGTTACCTCCTCCCCAACAATTAATCATTCCGTGTGGCATGACCCTTGGAAACACTTGCCCTGACTTGCAGGTCAATTGCGCTGGGGCGTTTTTGCAAAGGAATTCTAATGATACTCTTGAGCGTTCAGTAAGTCACATTCGCAAGTTACTGACACGAGGGGGGCACTGGGGGATAATCACACTGCCTATCCTCGATGCGGGTCGCCTAGGTCGCAGTATGTCACGTCAAGGTTATTAGCACAGGAATACTGAACTTTCGACTTAGTAACTGTTACATCATTCTGATGAATGCAGGGTCTGCGAATATGCCGAGTTTAATGAATTTTAATAATCTCTTAATGTCGGAGCGGTCAAAATCGGAGTTTAGAGATTTTTGCAAGTATTCGTTGAAGACAGTGGTCAAGTTTTATGATGATCACGTACTTAAGCGCTTGCCGAATCGCGCTAAGGCGCCAACTTCGGAATGGCGCGGCAAGTAGCCTGAGTGTAGCGTGATACACAATTACATTTCCCAACATAACGCGCGCTAATTTATGAGCACTCTCGGATTTAGAGTCACCTTGTGCCTCATGCTTGGCGTGGGATTCGCATGTGGTTCGCTGTACGCGTTACATCAAATCGTCGGTTTCGATCAACTGCAGATGTTGCAGAAAGGTTTTGAGGTGACTACGCACGGAAACTGGACTCCGTACGGCAACCTATCGAGCGGTGGCTTGGGAAATACACCTGGTTATTTATCGGTATTTGTTGTCGCCGGTCCATTGATGGCGTGGGATTCGTTGCTCTCGCCAATGCTCGCTTTGGGTGTCTTAATGTTGGCGGCTTATCTGTTATTGGATGACGTGATAAAGCAGGCCTATGGCGACTATCGGATACGTTTGTTTTTTGGTGTCTTGTACTGGTTGAATCCATGGTTCTTGTCGGAAGTACATTTGTGGAATCCATCGTATCTTTTCTTCCTGAGCGCTGTTCACTTGTGGACCGTCGTACGAATGCATCAAACACGTTCGTTGTGGGTCACGATGATTCACGTACTTGCGGTCGGAGCGGCGGCGCAATTGCACTTATCGGCATTAATCCTATTTTTCATGTCGCTGTATCTTTATTATCGCGGAGTCGTTCGCGTGCATTGGGGAGGGGTCATCATTGCCGTATTGATTTGGCTGGCCAGTTTGGTTCCATATTTTCTGTCGGTGTTGGAAAACCCCGGCCGTATTTATACGACAATAGAAGGAGAAGATTATTTTCTTGGACGAGGTCTCGTGTTTGTGTATCCGTTTCTCAAAACCATTTTATACTGGATTCGACTCGGGTCGACGTTCTTTTCGCGACAGCTAGTATTCCTTAGCAACTTCGGTTGGCTAAGCGATTATGGCGGATTACAGAGTTTCGTCGAGATTGTTTGGAAAACCGTATTGGTCTCGGCCGGCGTGGTTAGCGTCTGGTTCTCAGTCATAGTAAATAAATTCCTTTGGGGACGCATCAAAAATAAATTGGTTCGTAAGGCGGGGCCTGTGCAATCGATAAATGAGTTATTGATGATCTATGCATTTGCCGGGTTCGCGAGCCTAATAATTTGTGGGGCAATCTCGCCTATTTCATTTTCGTGGTGGCACGTGTTGATTATATTTCACTGCGCGATCCTGCCGGTAGTGTTCTTTACCGCTCGAAAGTTTTCTGCTCACGCGAGTAAATTTAAATACGGATTTGGCTTCCTCGCTGCATTTTTCATCGCGGTGAATCTGGTTTCTGCACATGGGAGCGGCCGGTATTCCTACGCACATGTTTTGACAGAATATCAATATTCATTGCCCTGACTGATTGCACCGTATGCCACTCTGCGTAGTGACTCTACCGTGGCTCAAGGGTTTTTCGTAGCAAGCCCGAACGCGTGCGATAAATATTAATGGGTTAGATCAGATTCCGGCAGGTTCCCGGTCATTCTCTGTAGGCACAGTCTCTCTAGTTCGGTTGCTATCTTAGTATGCTCGGGCGCCAGCGCATCGATGATATTTTTGGCGCAGTGGTAGGATTTTGGCATGTCGATGTCCTCCCATTGAAACCGGGCGGACTGTTCCTTTTCGAGATCAATCATTAAGATTTGTGCTTCATGTTTGGTGTTAAGTAAATTCGCCAATGCGAGGCCTTCGCCTGCAACATACACCTTCATACCCGCAACGGTATACTCTAGTGATTTATGAATGTGACCGAAAACTAGAACCGGATTGTCGAGCTCCTTCATCTTGGTAACGAGCCACGAGTTTTCTCCGTTTCGTACGGATCGATTGCGAATTTCTTCTATTTCAACTGATTCGTCGGCGACCGGTCGGTGAGCAAAAAACAAATTCTCCGTAATTGGTTCTGAGTCGCCTAAAGTTTTGTCTTCACTGAGAATGCGCCTTATCAAGCTTCCGCGCTCACCGCCCCAGGCGGGAAATGTTGCGGCGGCAGTGTCTACGGCAATTATTCTCTTGTTGTTTAGTGTAAAAGAAAAGTTTCTCGGGCCAATTTGTCGAATATACACAAGCGGCAGTCGGAAACCAGGACGCGAGTGTCCACGAAAATCGTGATTACCGACGACGATATATACCGGAATCGGGGATCGGTCGAGGACCTCTCTTGCCGTTCGTACGTGCTCGTGTGCATAAAGAATATCGCCCACATTTACGAGGAAATCCGCGCCCAATGCTGTGGCGCGCTTCAGCAACCATTCCAGCTCGGTGCCTGCCGCGGAATCTCCGATCGCCGCCAAGCGATAGCGTTGCTTTTTCGGTAGTGTCCAGCGCAACTGCAACTGCTTGGATTTCTCAAGATCAATCACTAGCTGCCGATTGATTCCGTATACATTTTCCTCTACGTTCACACTCTCAAGAGAGGAACTGAGCTGAGCGTCAGGGTGTAGATTATATATAGTCAGCAATAACGGACCTGCTCCGTCATTATTGGTAATCGTGACCGATGGTTCCGGAATGTAGGCCCGGGCTCTGGCAACCTGTGACCGGTGAAACTTATCGAAAAACGCCCCGTTCGCGCTTATTTTCCAACCGGAATCGTGTCGACGCCATTCAGTGACCACGGCCTGTGGTTCTAACTGCAGTGTCGGGTAGCGTATGCCCCGGTAAAAACCTAAGCCTATCCATAGCGCAAGCGCTACGAGAGCACCGATCCATAGGGCCGTGCGCAAGGGCAATTCGAAATACCATCGTATCCATCGAAACAATGGAAAGTTATGTAAATTCACGTATCAAGGTTTCAGCTGGTCACGGAGATCGCAGGTCTGGGCATTATCCAATCAAGAATTCCAAGGTGGACGGTGGTTGCGGGTCCGTGAAATAGCAATTCGGACTCCATGTCGAAAACTTAGTCGAGCGGCAATTGTGCAAGTTACTATAATCCACGTCGGGCTTGATTTCTATATTTCCAAGCGATCCACTTAAGTATAGTTTGGAGTGTCGGCACGCGTTGATTTGCACGTCGCTTGATACTTTTTCACCAAATAGTAATGACATGCGGGACATTTTCAATTCCAAAATGTGCCGAGTAATCATGTCTTCGCTAATTTCTCTCCGAGCAAGTCCAGACGAGTTAAATCCATAATAACTGCGGATTTGTCATTAATGCAGTTGTCCTTGTTGATAGTTCTCGTTGTTAGTCTATAAGACATCAATAATCTCGCGTGGAATAGGTACAGCGACAATAAGTACGATTCACTTCGCGAAGTGCTCACGGAGAAAAACTGGAGGGAAAGCCGTTTTTATAAGTCATACACGCAAATACGCTATCGCCATATAATGGCCGAGCCATGAGTTTACCGAATCGATGCAATAAATTGCGAAATACTTTGTTAATTGCGGAATTCCTCTAATTTTCGATCTATATCTTGATAAGATATAGATCATCATGTTGTCGCGAGTCTATGATTCAGTAGCGCGTTAATCCTTGGTTACTAAAGTCGCATCGAGTGGGAGGGTAAATTGGAAAGCCACGCAAAAGTCGTGATCATTGGCGGCGGCGTTGTTGGCTGCTCGATTTTATTCCATCTCGCGAAATTCGGCTGGAAAGACGTTATCCTGCTTGAGCGCGCTGAACTCACGTCCGGCTCGTCGTGGCACGCGGCCGGTCAGATTCATACAATTTCCTCGGATCCCAATATTTCTCGGCTACAGGGTTACACGATCAATTTATATAAAGAGATTGAAGAGACATCCGGCCATTCGGTGGGAATGCACTCGACCGGCGGATTCTACCTCGCATCGAATCAGGATTGGTACGATTATCTAAAGCGCGAGCGCTCGAAAGCCCGGTATATGGGGCTCGATCAAGAATTCATTTCGCTCGAAGAGGTTGCGAGGCGCCATCCACTGATCGATTCCAAGCGATACCTTGCGGCGTTATGGGATCCGCTCGACGGCGATATCGATCCGTCCGGCGTTACCTATGCCTACGCCAATTCGGCAAAGGTATACGGCGCGAAGTTCTACACTCACACACCGGTTGTGGAAACCCGGCAACGGATCGACGGAAGTTGGGACGTAGTGACGACTATGGGCACGATCAATGCTGAAATTGTGGTCAATGCCGGCGGATTATGGGCGCGCGAAGTGGCCGAAATGGCCGGTCTGCATTTGCCGGTGCAACCGATGGAACACCATTATTTGATCACCGAAGAAATACCGGAGATCGTCGATCGCGGTGAGCAGCGGCTTCCGGCGGGAATCGACTACGAGGGCAACATGTACTTTCGCCAAGAAGGTCAAGGTATGTTGCTGGGCACTTACGAACCTACAGCAACACCGTGGTCCGTAGCCGGCACGCCTTCGGATTTTGGCCACGAACTGTTAGAGCCGAAACTCGAAAATATTGCGGAGCGCCTGGCGCTGGGATTCGAGCGCATTCCGGCGCTTGAGAAGGCGGGAATCAAAAACATCGTCAACGGTCCCTTTACGTTCGGCCCTGACGGTAATCCAATGATCGGCCCGGTGCCCGGGATGCGCAATTACTGGGTTGCGGTAGGGGTTATGGCCGGATTCTGCCAGGCCGGCGGCGTCGGTATGTGCATCGCGGAATGGATGCTGGACGGCGAGCCGTCTATCGATGTATGGGCCATGGACGTGGCTCGTTTCGGCGATTTCGCCACACCGGAATACGGCACGGTTAAATCAACCGAGAACTACGAACGCCGTTTTATCCTGACCTTTCCGAACGAGACATTGCCTAAGGGCCGGCGTCAAAAAACCACGGCGCTTTACGACCGGCTTACCGGGTTGGGGGCCGTGTGGGGAACAAGTTTTGGATTGGAACACGTGTTATGGGTGGCGGATGGCCCGGACGACGCGCATGAGGAACCGACGTTTCGACGTTCCCGTGCACACGATTATGTCGCTCGCGAGGTAAGAGCCGTGCGCGAAGCGGTCGGTGCGATCGAAGTTGCGAATTTCGCAAAGCACAAATTCAGCGGCCCCGCGTCGCGTGAATTTCTCGACCGATTTCTGTCTGGACGAATACCGAAGCCCGGGCGGCTCGCACTTACCCCCATGCTGACGCCTAAGGGCAAACTGTATGGCGACTTGACGGTTGCGTGTCTCGATGACGATACCTATATGTTGTTCGGCTCCGGCGCCGCTCAGGAAATGCATCGGCGTTGGTTCGAGCGCCACTTGCCCGACTCTGGTGTCAGCTACCAAAATCAAACCGAGCAATGGCATGGCATCGCGTTGTCCGGCCCGAATTCGCGCGACCTGCTGCGGGATATCTGTCGTGACGATGTTTCCGCTAATGCGATTCGATTTCGTGACATACGCCGCACCTTTGTCGGTGGTGTCCCGGCACTTCTCGCGCGGCTGTCGTTTTCGGGCGAGCTCGGCTATGAAATCTACGTGGCGCCGGAGTATCAACTCAAACTGTTCGAGGCTATTCGAGAGGCGGGAGTGCATTATGGTCTCGAATTGTACGGCGCACGTGCGCTCATGAGCCTGCGGCTAGAAAAATGTTGGGGTGCATGGACGCTCGACTATCGGCCGGACTTCACCGCAGTGCAGGCGGGATTGGACATATTTATCGACTGGGACAAGGATTTTGTGGGTAAAACGGCCGCCGCAGAAGAGCGCGACCGTGGCCCCGAGAAACGCCTCGTTACGATGACCGTAGATACGTCGAATATCGATGTTTCGAACGACGAGGCGATACTGCTCGGCGATGAATGTGTCGGTTACGTCACATCCGGCGGATTTGCCCACCATATCGGCAAATCCGTCGCGCTCGGCTATGTGCCGGCCGCGATGGCCGTGGCTGGCACGTCATTTGATATCGAAATTAATGGGCAGAGGTATCCGGCAGCGATCATCGATCGTCCGCTCTACGATCCGGACGGCAACAAAATGCGTGCGTAGGGCGAGTCGAGCGCCGCAAATCCCGCGATAAATTATTTGAGGCGATGACTATCGTTCGGTGGCTTCCGGCTTCGCCTCTAACCGCCCTACGCAAAGTGGGTGTATTAACCGGTCGGTGCACGGTGCGGTCGTAGTTGCGCGACCTGAAATGGGGTAATCACGGCGATGATTGCGGCAACCAGACAAAATACTGACGCCAATACAAACGCGTAGCGTAAATCGAAGTCTCCCGCCAATCCAGCAAAAAGTGCTCCGAGCGCGCCGACGCCGTCCATAAGAGCGAACACGAATCCTAATGTTGTGGCCTCACGCCGGCCCGCATACTCGACGGTTAGGGCGAGAACGGCAGATCTTATTCCTACCAGACTCGATAACGACAATACCAATATGACGATAATTAAGAGGTCATTCTCAGCAGCCGCGGCGCCACCGGCGGCCACCGCGGCCAGCAGTACGCCGGTGACAAACACGCGTTTGCGTCCGGCGCCGTCGGACAGTCTGCCAATTAGCGGTTGGATAAGCGAACCGATCAACATTACCAAGGCAAACAACGTGCCCGCCGCGGCCAGTGAGTAGTCCAGCTCGGTGATGAGGAACAACGGCAGCATGCTCATGATCGCAAGAATCGCCATGTTGTAAAAGATAATCATGGCAATGAGCCCGAGTCCGCTGCGTTGGCTCCAGACCTGCACCAAGTGTCGAACATCGGCGAGCGACATCGCATGATCAGGGGACAGCGGCACACGTTTAACAACTGGAATAAATACGATGCCCATGATTAGTGCCGGCAGCGCCGAAAGTTGTAACACCGATCGCCAATCCATGAAGCCCAATAAGAATCCCGCCACCAGCGGCGCCAACACTGCCGACAGGGTTCCGCCCATGGCATGAATGCCCAATGCTTGGCCGCGCCGGGTTGGCATTTGTTGAACCAACACTCCGGTCGCAATCGGGTGCCAAGCCGCGTCGCCGATGCCGGCAAACGCGAGCATCAAAGCCAGCAGCCAGAAACTCGGAGCGAACGAAGCGGCGACGTATCCGATCGCAACCCACCAGAAGGTCATGAGCAACAATCGCCCCCGGTTGGATACCCGGTCCGAAATTAGTCCGGCGGGAATATACGCCAGACTCGCTCCCAGGTATTGCACGGTAATCAGGGTGCCGACTTCCGCCGGGGTCAAATTCATCGATACCGCGATAGCCGGTGCGAGCAACCAGATCGCGCCGCCCGGCCAGTCGTTGGACAAGTGTCCGAGTGCAAAGGTGGTAAGTAGAAATTTCGATTGTTTAGGCACGGTCATCGATTTAGGCTGGCGAATGGAATCGGGTGTTGGCTTATGGTCTCGACCGAGAACGGCGCTGTGCCGGGCGCATACATCCATCGCGCTTGCGCTCCCAGCGTAGTTAGGTTATTGAACGCACTCGCCGCCGAGTGTATTTTGGTACTTCACCAATCCTAACTGGTTGAAGTATTAGTATCTATGATTATTGCCGAGAGCAGAATGTGAGTAATTCATCGTTTACCGGTGACGTGAAAGCGCCGATCGTGTCGCCGCTGGCGAAAGCCGAAGATCGCTTTATCCAGTATTGGTTACCTCGGTTTCCCACATGGGTTCGCGGTAATCATCTTACTTGGATGACCCTGCCTTGGTCGGCAGTAGTCCTGCTATCGGGGTGGCTCGCGCAATATAGTCTGCACTGGTTATGGCTTTCGTCATTAATGTTGGCACTGCAGTGGTTCACTGACAGTTTCGACGGTAAGTTGGGAAAGTTGCGCGGCTTGGGCCTGCGCCGGTGGGGCTACTTTATGGACCATTTTCTTGACTATGTATTCATGGCCTGTGTGATGGGCCACTATGGGTTTCTGGTATCCGATCAGGCGGTACTGTGGTTTCTTATACTCGTACCGCTTTACGGCGCATTTGAAGTGAATTCCTGGTTGGAGTTCGGCGCAACCGGGACATTTCGGATCACATATTTATTTGTTGGTCCGACCGAGATTCGACTGTTGTTCGTTGCCGTTAATACGGCCATTATCTTCGCCGGCAGTGCATGGTTGGAGGCCGTTATGCCCTACGCGTTAATCGTGTTGGCGGTAATGATATGCGTAGTGGTATACGGGACACAAAATCGTATTTGGGCGATGGATATGGCCGAAAAAGCAAAACAGCCCTCTGAGTAACGGACTGCAAATCCATGTTGTGCCGAATAGGTGTAAGCGAAACGGCAGATATCGCTGTCGCTCAATCCGCGCTACGGCGCGCCCTGACCTGTCGGGCGGCGAATGGTGTGGGCATTGATGGCTGTAGATGAAAACCAGCTGCTTGGATCATATTGTGATCGGCGCCGCGACTCTTGATGAGGGTGTGGCGTATGTGCGATCGAAATTAGGGGTGATGATTCCGCCGGGCGGAAACCACACCAAAATGGCCACCCACAATTGTGTTATGTCGCTCGGGCATGACGTGTACCTTGAGGTCATCGCGGTGGATCCGAATGCCAATGCGCCGCTTCGGCCACGCTGGTTCGGATTAGATGATCCATACGTAAAGGCCAGATTGCAGCGACAACCGGCACTGCTAACCTGGCTCGTCAACTGCGCCAACATCGAGTCGGTGGTGGCCCAGAACTCCTTTCCATTCGGCGCAGTAACATCGATGTGCCGCGGAGACCTGGAATGGTCGATCACGCTTCCCGCCGACGGCGGGTTGCCCGCTGCCGGGATGTTACCAACATTACTGCAATGGCGAACGGACGATCACCCGGCGCGCCGCATGGCCGATACCGGATGTACTCTGCAACGATTGCAGCTGTATCATCCACATATCGAATGGATCGAGTCGATTCTTGCCGGGGTGGGTGCTCTCGATTGTATAGAAAGAAACTCGATAGCGGCCAATGCAACCCCGTACCTCGTTGCTCATATTATGACGCCGTCAGGGGTTCGACAGTTTTTCAGCCATCACTAACGACCGCGCTGGCGCGACCTCACCATTCCATAGCCAGCTGCGCTGTTACCGAATTGCTGTGTTCGAGTTCGTTGCCATCGTCGTCAAGGACGAAGTCGCTCTTAAAGCTCGCTCGCAAATAATCAACCGATATACTGAAATTGTCGACGGGGCGCCAAGTTGTGGAAATGCCGTATTGTTGGTGTGGTGCATCGCTGAATTCATCGGTGTGCTCTATTCGGAATGCGACTTGGACGTTCGTCGTCGGAAAATAAGCAATCTCAATATTATAGGCGGACGGTTTATCGCGATCGGATTCGAATTCGGCAAATTCACGAATCGCACGCACGGCTTCGACGCTTATCTCGAATTTGTTGAAGGCGTATAGACCATAGGCATTCCAGGCGGGAACCCGGCGCTCAAAAATATTGTTTTCCTCTGCGAGAAACTTTTGGTCACTTTCCGCCAAATCGGAAAGATAGCTCGCCCCTAGAACCAGGGCGTCGTCATCCGACGAGAATTCAATGTGAGCTCCCCAGTCGAGGCCTCTGCGGTCAGTTTGGCGCCCGACATCGCTGTCGAACACGAACCCACCTAGATCGACTCGGTCAGTTATTTTGTAGTCGATGATCAATGAGTCCGCAATGGTCTCACCGAATTCCAGCAGCGGTCCGGATACAAAATGACTGTAGTATTCTCCGAATGGTAGCGAGTGTCGTCCGACTTCAAATCCCCAATCTTCGATTTCCGCACTAAGAAATCCCTCGTCGAGCTGTGAATGATTCTCGACGCCGTCGCTCTCGGCTTGCAATATTATCTCGGCTCGTAGCGCCTGCGTAATTGTAAAATCAAGGCCGATTTGTAGCGTTAACGCCGCTCGTTGGTCCTCGGTGCGAGACTGATTATCGCTGAAATCGTTACGCTGACGTTCGTCCTCTAATTCCAGTAAACCGGAAACGGACAGCCACTCGGTGATTTCGTGGCGCAGGCCTGCTTCTCGGCGTTCTTCCGGGGTACGATAAATTCGTGCCGGTTCGCCCGTTTCATTCACTACATGCGGTTGTGCGGCGCTCGCGGCCGATCCGAGCAGTAGCAGCCAAGGTCCGGTTAGCCGTGTGATTATCCGCGGGCTCTGCATTTTCAAGTTCTTTATCTGCACTGAAGCTAATCGTTCGATAATGTTGCGCGAAATCAGATTCCCCACCATCCGGGTATTCTTGGGATCACCATATGGTAATCTCCAGGACGGGAAAATTCCGCACGGGTTCTTTATACTATCGGTTGGGTGTCGATGTGATGGGCTGGTGCGCCCACGTCGCGATGCCTTGAAATCAGTATACGTCGAACTGTGGGCTCAATACTATGCGGCTTCTGTTGATCGAAGACGATGACGTAATCGCCGACTTCATCAAGAAAGGTATGAAGGAAGCGGGGTTCGCGATCGACCATGCCAGCGATGGGGTGACTGGTTTGAACGCCGCAATGGATGAAGTCTACGATGCGGCCATCGTCGATTTGATGCTGCCCAAACTTAGCGGGCTTGCCGTTATTGACCGGTTGCGTGACCGGAAAGTCAATCTACCGATCATCATATTGAGTGCGAGGCGCTCGGTCGATGATCGCGTCGACGGATTGCGCCACGGCGGTGACGACTATCTCACCAAGCCGTTTTCGTTCAGCGAACTGTTGGCCCGGGTCGAGGCGCTGTTGCGCCGCGCGAGCAATATCGCGGAACCGACGACTTTAAGTATGCACAATCTGTCGTTGGATCTTTTGGCCCGCACCGTGACACGAGCGGGAAAGAAGATCGATCTGCAACCGAAGGAGTTCGCTCTACTGGAATACTTGATTCGCAATGCCGGCCATGTCGTATCTAAAACAATGATTATGGAGCGGGTCTGGAACTACAATTTCGATCCCAGCACCAATGTTGTTGAGGCGCGGATCAGCAAGCTTAGAGAAAAGGTGGATAAGGGTTTCGATGTAGCGCTTATTCAAACTGTCAGAGGTCTTGGATACGTGCTTAAACCGCAATGATTACGCTGCCAAAAACTTTGAGTTTTCGACTTACGCTTTGGTATTCGGCGGCCTTTGTGGGTTTCTTGCTGTGCGCATTGTTAGCGCTATATCTGTCCACTAACTCCATATTGAACGGACGCATGGATGACGATTTGCGAGAGGACATTGCGGAATTTCGGATTCTCTTCGAGGCAGGCGGGACACAGCGGGTAATTGATGAAATTGAACGTGAGGTAGCGTCCGGTAACGACAGCAGTGTTTTTCTAAGGCTGTTGGACCGCGAAGGCGGACAAACATATGCGTCCGACCTATCGCATTGGACGGGGCTAGCGACTAATCGCACACTCGTGCAGCGCCTTGTCGATGAGGATTCCGTGTCAGAGTTGCGAACCACAAAATTTTCAAGCCAGGATTTCGAAACACGAACGATATACGGTGTTATCGGTCCCGACACGATTCTCCACATTGGCGAGTCGATGGAGCAGAAAGAAGAATTTATGGAGCTGCTGTTGGCGATATTTGCGCTGATGTTTATGTTGGTAATACCACTGGCATCTGCCGTGGGATGGGTAATGGCGAGGAGGGCAGTGCAAGGCGTGGAAGAAGTAACCCGGGCGGCGATCGATATAGAGCGCGGTGCACTGGATCGCCGCGTATCGATCAAGGCGCAGGACGCAGAAATTCAAAAACTCGCCGATACGTTTAATGCAATGGCCGAGCGAATTCGTACATTGATTTCCGAGATGCGGGAGATGATTGACAACATCGCCCACGATTTGCGCAGCCCATTAACGCGAATTCGTGCGATTTTGGAAAGCACGCTTTCGGCGCCGGCATCGACCGAAGAGTTCCAGGCCGCTGCGGCAAACACGCTTGAGGAATGCGATCGATTGATGCAGTTGATCAACGTTATCTTAGACGTCGCCGAAGCGGAAGCGGGCGTTGGACGCACTATTATGCGGGAAGTCGATATCTCAAAACTCACCGCGGACGCCTGTGAGTTATTCGAGCCGGTAGCGGATGAGAAATGCGTGCAAATGTCGACGAAAATTGAACCCGATTGCCGACTGCAAGGTGACCGGCAAAATTTACAACGGATGCTAGCAAATTTGTTGGACAACGCTTTGAAATATACGCCGGCGCGTGGCAAGGTCAGTGTGGATCTCGCACACAATTCGAAGCAGATCGAGATCGCTGTCACGGATACCGGCATCGGGATTCCGGCACCCGATCGTCATCGAGTTTTTGAGCGATTTTTCCGTTGCGACCAAAGCCGCTCAAAGGAAGGGTGCGGCTTAGGTCTTAGTTTTGCCCGTGCCGTTGCCCGAGCGCACGGTGGCGAGATCCATTTGTCGAGTGCGCCGGATATTAGCAGCATATTTACGATAACCTTGCCCAGTAGTTGTCATCCACCAGGGTAGCGTCACGCCATATGTGGTGACTTAAGGTGTAGGCTCACGCCACCACATGGTCGCGACTGTTTCATTACTGACTCGGCCAATTGGAACTAGCAGAGTACCGCGAACGGAAGCTCGGCAAGTTTTCGTTTGCCGCTATAAATGTAGAGTCGCCAGGTGCCGATTGCGTCACGGAATGCGGATTCCGATTCGAAAATACGTGTCAACATACCTTCGCGGGAATCGCTGAACCAGATGCCGTCCCAGGCGACAAAACGGTCCGTCGCTCCTAAATCCTGCATCTCAGTTTGTTTGGTTTTATTGCCTGCCGAGTTAATCCATTTGGTGGTCACTACCGCTGCCGGTTTGCGGGAGTGTTTCGTGTCCATTACGACGTATATATGGTCATAATACGTGAATTCCTGTAGCGGCCGATAGTCGAGCCAGCACGGATAACTAACGAGGGCCGATCTGGCGTTGGATAGCTTCGCACCAATTGCGCGGTCGTTAACAGGCGTACGATGCCAGCGCGATCGGCTGAGGTGTGATAATTAAAATCTAGATGCTGAAACGTACAAACCGCTGACCGAATTAAGTCGGTCAGTGGTTTCGTCCTACGCCGCCCCGGAATTATGCTGGAGCGAATTGGCCCCCATCGCTGCCGGTTACGCGCCGATG
>JAOTWM010000559.1 GCA_029862885.1 Gammaproteobacteria bacterium | reverse complement strand
GTGGTCGGCATCAACCTACCGAAACCCATCACCCACCCCAAGGAGACCGTCCATGACCTGACGACGACACCCGCATTGCTCACTAATTTCTGAACCCAGGTGTCTCAAAGTCATTGACATATTCCGTTTCCTGCTGAACATGAAAATCCAAAGGGACGCGGGAAGATCTCTGATGAACTAACACCTCATTGCGGCGAGGCCAGAGGGTGGGAGCTAAAAGGCGCCAGGCCTGATTTGTTACACTTTTAGCTTGGCTCCTATGATTGAGAGAAAGATTTGTATGGCGTCTGACCTTGAAATTGCCGATCTGAAACAACCAATAGAAGTGCTTTCTCTTTACCCGAAGCACAACTTCACGATGCAGAGCTTTTATGAAACTCGCATCAATCGTGACCCGACACGTCCGTTTATCGTATTCCGTAACAAGACGTGGACTTGGGCGGCCTTCAGAGATCGGATTCTGCAGACAGCGAGAATGCTGGCAGCCAAAGGCATTCGCAAGGGGGATCGTGTTGGGGTTATGGCGACCAACAGCGATGGCCATATCTTGCTCTTGTTCGCGTTGGCCCGACTCCGCGCCATTCTCGTTCCGGTGAATCCGGAGTTTGGTGTCGATGAAGCGCGTTACGTGCTTAATCATGCTGGAGTTAGCGCGGTAGCGTGTAGCGAGGAGACACTAAACATTGCAACTGAAGCCTGTAATGTAATAAAGCCGGCGCTGTGGTTTTTCATGCTGGGGGATCGTTCGGATAATGTGCCGGGCCTTGACGAGCTGCTGACGGGTGTGCCCGATATTCCCCTCCCCGATGACGTGAGTTCAGACGATACATGTGTAATTGTCTACACCTCAGGAACCACCGGTTTTCCCAAAGGCGTGATGCACAGCCAACGCACCTTTTGTCTCTCCGGCGAGCGGCATCTCGAGCGCGGTTACCTGCAGGACGACGGGCGGCAGTTTTGCGTGCTACCGATGTTTCACATCAATGCGTTGTTCTACTCAGTCGCGAGCACGGTCGCTGCTGGCGCGTCCATGGTCATTGCGCCACGCTTCAGCGCGTCCGAGTTCTGGAAGCTGGCGACCGAGACGGGCGCGACGCAGGTCAATCTCATCATGGCGGCGAGCACCATACTCGCGCGTCGGCCCCGCAGCGAGTTCGTGCCGAATCACCGGCTGCAGATCGTGGTCGGCGCGCCGGTCACGAAGGAGGGTGCGGCCGTTTTCATGGAGGAGTTTGGCGTAAAGAAAATGGTCGAGGGCTTCGGCATGACCGAAGTGCCGGGCGCCTTCGGCGTTCCGGTCATTGGGCCGCAGACGATGGGCAGCATGGGCAAGCCCGGTTTGCACCCCGACCGCAGCATGAAGTGGACCGAAGCACGGGTCGTGGACGACGAGGGCCGCAATGTCCCTGACGAGCAGGAGGGAGAGCTCTGGATCCGAATCCCCACCATCATGCAAGGCTACTACAAGGACGTGGAGCAAACGACCGCCGCGTTCCAAGACGGGTGGTTCAAGACCGGAGATCTGGTGCGGCGCGGCGCCGACGGCAACTACGCGTTCGTTGCCAGGAAGAAAGACATTATTCGGCGGCGGGGAGAAAACATCGCCGGCTTGGAAATTGATCGAATAATTGCTGCACACCCCGCCGTATCGGAAGTTGGTGCAATTGGTGTAAAGGCGGACATTGGCGAAGAGGAAGTCTTGGTCGCCATCGTTCCCAAACCCGGAGCATCACTGACTCCAGAAGAAATTAAGATCTGGTGTAGCGAACGTTTGGTAGCGTTCAAAGTGCCGCGTTATGTGACGTTTGTTGATTCCTTGCCGCACACGCCGACGCACAAGGTCGCCAAACACATCCTCAAGAAGGATTCGACACTCTTAGAGCGGGCGGTTGACCTCCACGCTCCGCAAAAAGCGTAGCCGCGAGCGGCAATCACAAGAATTAAGTCGACAAGCAGAATTGGGGGCGTGATCTCTTTTTAACCGGCTCTGCATTAAGGGGAGGACTAAGTAATGGGTTTCTTCGCACCACCACCCGTGATCAAGACGGAAGTTTACGCATCGCTGCCAAAGAAATATCGAGACCCGAGTAAACGTAAGCCCAGGAGCGCACCACGGTTTCATCATGGTATCGATAGCTTCCTCGAGGGGCCTTCGTTCGATCGCGAGGGGAATCTTTACCTTGTTGACATTCCATATGGGCGAATCTTTCGAATGTCGCCGAAAGGGGACTTTGATCTTGTGACCCAATACGATGGGGAGCCAAATGGCCTGAAGATCCACAAGGACGGCAGAATCTTTATAAGTGACTATAAGAACGGAATCATGGAACTTGATCCGCGCACCGCGAAGATCGAGCCGTTGTTGGAGTGGCGCCATACCGAGCGGCTCCGTGGGGTGAACGATTTCGTTTTTTCTTCAAGTGGTGACCTTTATTTCACGGACCAAGGGCTTACCGGTTTTCATGACCCGACTGGGCGCGTCTATCGATACACGGCCCAAGGCCATCTCGAGTGCCTTCTATACAACGCGCCCAGTCCCAACGGTATTGCCTTAAGTCCCAAAGACGACGTGCTGTACATTGCCATCACTTGTGCGGCAGCGGTCTGGCGCATGCAGCCTACTAGTGACGGCAGCGCGAAAGTCAGATTGTTTACGCAGATGATCTGCGGTGGCGCTGATGGTTTGGCAGTCGATGAGGCTGGAAATGTTGTCGTCGCAAACGTGCAAATGGGAATTCTGTGGCTGGTTGATAAGAAAGGCGAGCCGATTAACCGGATTCAATCGTGTGGCGGGGACATGACCACCAATGTGGCCTATGGAGGACCCGAGCGTAAGACCCTTTTCATGACTGACTCTGAAAACGGCCAAATTCTGGTAGCTGACATGCCGGTATCAGGAAAGCTGCTTTTCTCTCACCTGTAATCGTGAAGTAACCGGTTTCTTTGTCACGCCTTGCAGAATAGAGAACTCTCGAGAATCGACTTGTATCGGCAATGAAGATTTTAAGTAAACCACAACGGTGAGGTGTTATGGCACGAGTAGCCCCACTTTCCAACACGGACCTGTCTGCGCGGGCGAACGAGATCCAACGTATCGAACAGATGCGGGGTCATCCGCTCAATAATTGTTACCGAACCATGGCCCGCAAACCAAATATTCTCAAGGCGATAACGGATCTTTCGATCGCAGTTATGCGAGAGCCCGGGGGTACGCCAACCTCGCTTAGATGGATGGTGGCGCACGTTGCGAGCAATGCGGCC
>JAOTWM010000088.1 GCA_029862885.1 Gammaproteobacteria bacterium | reverse complement strand
CTTCGTTCGGGGTGCACGGCCCGGGCGAAATAACGATGTGACTAGGCGCCAGCGCACCGATCCGCTCCAGACTGATCTGGTCGTTTCGAAATACCTCGACAGTTTGACCCAGCTCGCCGAGATATTGCACAAGGTTGTAAGTAAATGAATCGTAGTTATCGATCATCAATAACACGGGTTTGCGCCTCCTGCATACTTTCGATACGGCGTTCGAGCCGGTCCAGTGCGTCTCGCATCGATAGCAATTGATGAACTACCGCGCGCTCAGCGTCCCCTAACCCCAGAATTTGGCGGTCCTTCTTCGCTTCTTCCAGGTTATTGATCACCACTGCGATAAACAGATTGATAACGACAAAAGTAGCGATCACGACGAAACTCACAAAGTAAATCCACATCATTGGATTCATCGCCATCGCCGCATACATGACGTCGGTCCAATCCTCCAGGGTCAGAACCCGGAACAATGTCAATAATGAAATACCCAATGACCGCCAATGCACCGGATCGTGCTCGTGCAAAAGGTGGTATCCGGCCACAGCGTAGATATAAAAGATCAGTATCAACAAAATCACCACGTGTCCGAGTCCCGGCAGCGAGCGCACCAACGTGGCCACAATCAGTCGCAACTCCGGCAGCGCCGAGATTAGGCGCATCACTCGCAACAAACGCACCAAACGAGCGATCATCGCGAAATCACCCGTGGCCGGCATTAACGATAGCAATACCACCGAAAAATCGAATACATTCCAGCCGTTCCCGAAATAGTCGCGGAGACGTGGCGCCACAGCGGTAATCTTAATAATCGCTTCAAGCACAAACATCGCTAAGATGAGCCGGTTGCAAAGTTCCATCCAAACGCCAAAACGTTGCTCCAACGGCGGGTGCGTTTCCATGCCCAAGACGATGGCGTTGAAAACGATCAAGCCGACGATAAGGCGATCGAACCAGGCCCAATTCACCAAACGTCTGCAATAGGCCCGCATATCAATAGTGCCTCGATACCAACGTCCGCGTCGTCACGAGTCCAATCCTCCGTGAAGTCCGGCGGCCGCCATCGCCACGGCGCGGAAAATCGCCCGGCCTTTATTCATCGTTTCCTTCCATTCGAGCGCGGGCACCGAATCGGCGACAATTCCGGCCCCGGCCTGGATGTGCAACACACCGTTCGCCACTACCGCGGTACGAATTGCGATCGCGGTGTCCATATTGCCCTGCCAACCGATATACCCTACCGCCCCCGAATAGACACCGCGCTTATCGGGCTCCAATTCCTCGATAATCTCCATGGCGCGGACTTTTGGCGCTCCGGACACGGTGCCGGCAGGGAATGTAGCGCGCAACACATCCATCGCATCGAGTTCATCGGCGATTTCGCCTTCGACATTGGACACGATATGCATAACGTGGGAGTAGCGTTCGATATCCATTTTTTGGGTAAGCCGTACGGTACCGATTTTCGCGACCCGGCCTACATCGTTGCGCCCGAGGTCCACCAGCATCAGGTGCTCCGCCAATTCCTTCGGGTCGGACATCAATTCGCGCGCGAGTCGTGCGTCGTCGTCGTCATCCACTCCGCGGCGACGTGTGCCGGCAATTGGACGTACCGTGACCTTACCGTCCTCGAGACGGACCAATATTTCTGGTGACGATCCGACGATTGAAAACCCGGCTAGATCGAGAAAATACATGTACGGCGACGGGTTGAGAGTCCGCAATGCGCGGTATACGTCGAGCGGATCGCCGAGGTATGGAATCGACAACCGTTGCGACAGCACCACCTGAAAGATATCGCCATTGCGAATGTATTCGCGCGAACGCTCTACTGCGGCTTCGAACTCGCTACGCGCAAACCCGGAGACGAAATCGTCTTCGCCAATCACCACCCCATCGGCCGGCGTCGGCGCATCGATATCGACATGCCCGCGCAACCGTGCGACCAATTCATCCAGCCGCCGGTTGCCGTGCTCCCACGCCTTCGGCGCCTTTGGATCGACCTGTACGATGACGTGCAGACAGCCGCTGAGATTGTCGAACACGACCACCTCTTCCGACACCATAAGCAAGATATCCGGCGTACCGATTGGGTCGTGTTTGTGGCTCGGCCCAAGATGCGTTTCAATATATCGAATCGTGTCGTAACCGAAATAACCCACCAATCCCCCGGTAAAAAGCGGCAGTCCGTCGCGTTGCGGAACCTTGAACTCGTGCTGCAGCTCACGCACATAATCGAGCGGATCCTGAATCGTTTCGCGATGCACGGCTGTGCCGTCGGTAATTGTCGTTACGGTATCGTTATCGACCCACAACACGGTGCGACAGGGCAATCCGATGATGGAATAGCGCCCCCACTTTTCGCCGCCCTGCACGGACTCGAATAAATAGGAGTACGGCCCACAAGCCAATTTCAAATACGTACTTAGGGGCGTATCAAGGTCAGCCAGGACGACCCGCATCAGTGGAATACGGGTGTATCCTTGGTCTGTTAGTGCTTCGAACTCAGCTTTGTCTATGGCCATATTTCATCACCGGATTGGGTTATCGTGTTACGCAGGGGTCATCGGCCACGGCGCCATCGCGCCGGGCTCGTTCGCGTCAACACTCGCCAGGGTCCGGTAATGAAAGAGTTGCTCATATCAGTTCGTTTAAAAAGCCTGCTCGGCCCGTTCCACAATTTCAGCCACGGCGCTAAACGCATCAATGGTCACGTCCGGCTGCATGGCCGCCAAATCGAGCCCCTGATTGTACCCATATGTGACCCAAATGACAGCCATTCCGGCGGCCTGCGCGGCGAGGATGTCGTTATCGGAATCGCCCACCAACACGCATCGTTGCGGGCTAATTTCGAGTCGTTCACAGGCATGCAGCAATGGCCCGGGTTCGGGTTTCATGCTGTCCTGGCTATCGCCGCAAATCACCGCATCGAAATACGACATCAATCCGATTTGCTCCAACAACGGCACGGTCATCGCTTCGCGTTTATTGGTAACACAAGCCAGACGGAAACCGGCGGCGGACAATTGCGCCAATACCGTCTCAACGCCGGGATAGATCTTGCTACGGACGCAAAGACCGGTCGCATACAATTCGAGAAATCGTGCCAAAGCAAGCGCATGCAGAGTCGAAGCCGGCGCAACTCCAGTCGTCTCTTGCAATGCGTGCTGAACCAGCACGGCCGCGCCGCGCCCAATCCACGTTCGCACTAAGTCGTCACCAACCGGCGCGTGCCCGAGTTCATCGAGCGTGCAATTTAATGCTCGGCCGAGATCCGGTGCCGTGTCAATCAGCGTTCCGTCGAGATCGATAAACACCGCATCGGCGATGAGTGGTACGCGCGAATCGACCCCTTGCCGACCGACCCGATCGGCCGTCTTAGCCAAGTTTTGCACGCATACGGCTAATGGTGTCCGCGTAGTCGTCGGTTCCGAATATAGCCGAACCGGCGACAAAGGTATCGGCACCGGCGGCCGCGATAGCGGCGATGTTATCGATCTTTACGCCGCCGTCGACTTCGAGCCGAATGTCACGATGCTCGGCATCGATCATGGCCCGCGCCTCCTTGACTTTGTCCAGAACGTAAGGAATGAATTGTTGTCCGCCAAATCCAGGATTCACCGACATCAATAACACCAAGTCGACCTTATCTAGCGCGTAACGCAAACTATCGAGCGGTGTCGCGGGATTGAATGCAAGCCCTGGGCGGCAACCAGACTCACGAATCAAATCCAGGGTCCGGTCGAGATGAGTGGACGCGTCGGGATGCACCGTAATAAAGCTCGCACCGGCAGACGCGAAGTCCGGAATAATACGATCCACGGGTTCGATCATGAGGTGCACGTCGATCGGTGCCTGCACACCATGATGGCGCAACGCCGAGCAGACCAGCGGCCCGATCGTGAGATTCGGCACATAATGATTGTCCATCACGTCGAAATGCACAAGATCGGCCCCGGCCGCCAATACATCGTCGACCTCGCGGCCAAGCCGCGCAAAATCGGCGGACAATATCGACGGCGCGATCCAGAAATCACTCACGCTACAGCTCCTAAAGATCGGGAAATGGAACAGCGGGTCGGATTGTCCTAGAAAACGAACCTGCTGTCATCGCCATCAACGCAATACTAGAAATAACGCACCATTATCGCGCTGAATATTCAGTAGCAACGCACCGGGATTGCGTTTCGCGATGTTTTCGATATCGCTGAGTCGACGCACGGGCTTACGGTTTATCGACACAATTACGTCGTTTTCCCGCAACCCCGCACGCCATGCCGGCGTATCGGATTCGACCGCTACCACCAATACGCCGGTCCGCTCCGGATCGTCTTCGAGCGACCGTAGTGTGGCGCCCTCGAGCTTTGCGCTCAAACGCTTGCCGATATCACTAGCCTCGTTCGGCTGGGCGACATGCGCGCGGATAATACGGCTCTCACCGTCGCGAAACACGCGCAGCCGGACCTTGTCGCCGACCCGCAGCAATCCCACAGTATTGCTCAAATCCGCGGCGTTTCTAATCGACCTGCCGTTCACCTGCAACACGATATCGCCATCCTTGAGCCCGGCTTGCTGCGCTGGCGAATTCTCCAGCACCTGTGTAATCAAGGCGCCAGCGCCGTTCGCGAGGCCAAACGCCTGGGCCAACTCCGGGGTAAGGTCCTGAATTAAAATGCCCAAGCGTCCGCGTCGTACTTCGCCAAATTCGACGATCTGATCCACGAGATTGCGCGCCATGTTGACTGGAATCGCGAAGCCAATGCCAACACTACCGCCACTACGGGATAATATTGCGGTGTTAACGCCGACCAACTCGCCGCGCAAATTCACCAAGGCGCCACCGGAGTTACCGACGTTGATGGACGCGTCAGTTTGAATAAAGTCCTCGTAACCTTCGATCCCAAGACCGCTGCGTCCAAGCGCGCTCACGATCCCGGACGTTACGGTTTGGTTCAGGCCAAACGGATTGCCGATAGCCACGACGAAATCGCCGACCCGTAACCGGTCCGAATCGCCGCTGCGAATGGCGGTAAGATCGCGCGGCGGGATCTTTATGACGGCGATATCAGCATCGGGATCGGCGCCAACCACATCGGCCGAAAACTCACGGCCGTCATGCAGCGTGACGGTAATTTCATCGGCGTCTTGTATGACGTGACTATTGGTGACGATATAGCCGTGTTCGGCATCGAGTACGATCCCCGAACCCAAACTCTGGCTGCGACGTTGGCGTGGCTGCCCTTGCTCCAGGTTAAAGAAGCGCCGAAAAAACGGATCGTTGAGCAACGGGTTATCGCGAAGCTGCTCGACGCTCTCAGTCGCAATATTCACCACGGCCGGCCGCACGCGTTCCAACATCGGCGCCAAACTCGGCAACGGCTCGCCATCCACCGCGACCGGAAATGCCGATTCAGCGGCGGGGCTAATTAGACAAATCGTAAACAACGCCGCCCAGCATTGACGCTGGTAGCGACTCGCGGTAGCCATAATGCGATCTCCGAATACAATCAATGACGCCACCTTTAAATTTTTTCCAATTGCAATCCGCCGGCCGCGCCGACATTCACGATTCGTTGGCAATACCATGCGGGACATGACCCGTCGGTACGTGCTGCCGGGCGGAATCACAGTGCCCCTGCTGATCGTCGAAAAAGATATCGGCGCCAAACGATTTTAGAAACTGGCCTTTGTCGAGTCCACCCAGGAACACGGCTTCATCGATACGGATCTGCCACGCACGCAAAGTGCGGATCACACGTTCGTGGGCCGGTGCCGAGCGTGCGGTAAATAATGCGGTGCGGATTGGCGCACGCTCTGGCGGATACGCCGATTGAATGCGTTGCAATGCTGCCAGCACATTTTTGAACGGGCCACCCGGTAACGGTGTATCCGCCGCAGCCCGCTCGGAGGCTGCGAACGCGTTCAGCCCGTGTTGCTGAAAAACTCGCTCCGCATCGTCGCCAAATACCACGGCATCGCCGTCGAAAGCGATACGCAATTGATCGCCCGTATTCATGCCAACGTGGGATGGCAATATCGTAGCCGCCGCAAATCCATCGGCCAGTGCCCGCCCCACATCGCGCGGATCGGCCGACAAGTACAGATGGGCATTGAACGAGCTCACATACCGGTACGGGCTCTCGCCCCCGGAAAACGCAGCCCGGGTGATCCCGAGGTCGTAATGCTGCATTGAATTGAATATCCGTAGTCCTGTGTCCGCGCTGTTACGGGAAATCAGTACGACCTCGGCCCAGGCCCGGCCATCGCTATTGAGTGCGAGCAGTTTCTTCGCCAACCCAAATGCCACGCCGGGCTCGAGCACTTCGTTTTCGTGTTCGATTTGGTAGCGGCAATACGCATCCACCCCTTGTTCTTCGAACACCCTATGGCTTTCCTCGAGGTTGAACAAGGCGCGCGACGAGATCGCGACCACCAAACGATCATCAAAGCTTACCGGCATTGCTCGTTGAGTCTATTTGGTAAATTCATTGGCACCACCAACATAGTTCTGCGGGCATGGCCTGCGCTTATCAAGGCTGGAATGGCCATTCGCGCCAGCCACCCAGCAACGGAAAATACAGTCCCAAACGAATCGAACGCTGCTCCAAATTACTTAGTATTGCGGCATAGCGCTCTAGCTGCGGGCGGTAACGTTCAAGTTCCCGATCAAGAAAAGCATCTGTGTCGCCGCCGCTGTGGGCACCCATTTTATAATCCACGATCCAACGCACACCCTCAGTATCGATAAACGTGCGGTCCAATACCACGTCCACAACGTGCCCATCTATTGCCGCACTAAGCGCCCACTCACTTCGCGCCTCCTCGAATTCAGGATTCAAAATCCAACGCCCGCGCGGATCTTGCAGTGTCGCGGTTACCGCCCGCGCAACCCGATCGACCGCCGTCGCGCGTTCACTCGCCGCGACCCCTGCCACCGCCAGACGCGCGCGCCAAGATTCACGCTGGGCCATAATCCACTCCGGCGTCCACTGTGATAGCCCGTCGACCGCGATACGATGCAGCGCGTCATGCACCAGGATACCCGCGTGGCGGGCGGTGTGACCAGCCCATGAGAATTCCACCATCGCTTCGGTTGCGGATCCGGCAACATCGGATTGAACAGCAAGAGTAGCGGGAGCGGCGCAGGGTAACTGCCAGTTCAGCGGTAATCGATAATACGAGACATGCCGCGCCGCGTCCGCACTGGCTGCGGACGGCACCGGGGACGGTGGCACCAAACGCTGCCCGGCAAACTGCGTCGCCACCGCCGGCCAGAGGTGGCTAAGCAACGATCCGCTTTGCGGATCGCGGGGCGCGCCGTCATCGTCTACCCGTACATGGCCGGAGAGATACAGTGTGCGGGCAGCACGCGTGCATGCCACGTACAACAAGCGCCCCGCTTCGAGGTCGTTCTTGCGTTTATCGAGTTCCCGCAAATAGGAGTATTTCGCATCGGCGCCGTGGCCGCCGAGCGGCGCCAGCAACAACCGGGCACCGTCATTTGGCGCGCCACCGACCTCGGACCAGAGCAACAATCGAGGTTCGGAATGCCGTGTGGTGCGGCCGAGCCCCGGCAGGATCACCGTGTCGAACTGCAGTCCCTTCGCCTTATGGATCGTCATGAGTTGCAACGAGCCATCGGCCATGACATCGGCCGCGGCCCACAACGAGTCCAACGCGCGCTGCAGCGTACCGAGGTCGGGAATGTCACCGGCTCGATCCAAGTCGTCCAGCAAATCGAAATATGCCGCGGTATTTTGCAGCGCCGTCGCATCGACACAGGCCGGCCCTCCGAGCGCCATCCATACCGCCTCGAGCCAGCGCCGCAACGATTGCCGGTAACGCCGACGCAACGCAGTCTGCACGATACCGCGGACGCGTTCGACACGCCGGCGCCCGTCTTTGCTCATCGAGCCGAGCGCATCGGGATCGTGCAATGCCTCCCATACGCTCGCCTCTTGCTGGCGCACCGCTAGCGCGGTGAGGTCAGCCAGCATCAACCCGCACCACGGTGCGCGCAGCACTGTCATCCACGCCACACTGTCGCTGGGGTGCAATAACGCACGCGTCAGCGCAACCAAATCCTGAATCGCCGGCTGGTTCGCAAGGGATTCCAATTCGACGCCGTAAAAGCGCAATCCCGCAGCCCGTAAGCACGGCATAATCGCACACAAATGGGTCCGGCTACGCACCAGAATAGCGATGGTCTGGCCCGGGTTGCGTGCGCGCTCGGCGTTGACTACACCGCTGACCCATTCGGCCTCCTGTTGCGGATCGTCGCCAAGTTGCGGATTAACGGTGACCGCATTCGGCTGAGCTGCGTGCATCGCGGTCGACGCCATAAAAGGCACGGCGCCCAATTCGCTGTCCGGATGGCTCGGCAGGGCCGCCACAAACGTCGTGTTAACCCAATCGATTAGTCCGGACTGAGAACGAAAGTTGGCGCTTAAGGTCAACGATTCCAGCGCTAAATCGCCAAAACGACCACACATTGTTTGCAGAAAAATTCCGACCTCCGCTTCGCGGAAACGATAGATAGACTGCATCGGATCGCCCACCAGAAATAACGTACGGCCATCGCCGGGTTCCCAACCCGCGGTCAGCTTGTGCAAGAGATCCAGCTGCGTGTATGACGTGTCCTGGAATTCGTCGACGAGCAGATGTTGCAGTCGGTAGTCGAGTGCCAAGGCCAGATCGGTCGGGGCATCGGCTGAACCGAGTGCGAAGGCCGCACGCTGTGCGATCTCGGTGAAATCGACATTGCCGCTCGCCTGGAATAGCAACTGCAGTTGCGCCACCGCGAGTGGTAACAATTCGTACAAAGCCCGATACGCCTGCCAACCGCCGGTATCGATATCGGGGTCCGGTAACAGCGTGACCGCGCGTAACGACGCTGCAAATGCCGGGCACTCCGGTAACGCTTGCAATAGTTGCTTTAGTTGATGGCGTTGTTCTGCAGGAGCAGTGGTCGCGGCAAATCCAGGAACTCCACCCGTCGTTTTCCGCCACGCACCCTGCTTGGTCAATAGCATCGATGCCAGCACGCGCCACGCAGGCAGCGACCCCGCTTCCGCGCCAGGCAGGCCCGCCGCATCGGCCACGCTACCGCTTTCGGCGGCGGCCGTGCGCAATGCATAAGCCGCGCTATTGTTCAGCGCGTCTACGTGTGCCGCAGGCACCGTCGCGCGTACTTTCTGCAGCTCGCGCTCGACGACCCACTCCCAGTCCGCTTGGAACTGCGCGCGTTGCGTAACGGGCTCAACATCGGAACCAACGATATGGCGTAACCATTGATCGCGATGCGCCAGCATTTCTACCAACAATGTCTCGAGCCGGGGCAAGTCGTTGTCGAACCGTTCCAGCAATGCCTCGACGGCCTGCGACCACACTTTGGTATCGGACTCCAGTAAACGCAGCGTGGCCCGTGCCGCCTCGCGGTACATGGGTTCTGCATCGGTGCGCACCTGCGGCGGCGATCCGAATCCCGATGACCACGGCATGCGTTGCACTAACGCCGCGCACCACGCGTCCAACGTCATGATGCGCAGCCGCGCCGGATATATGGACAGGCTCCAATCCCGTTCCGCGTCTCGCCGCAGCACCGCACGCGCAAGACTTCGTAACTCATCGTCCGCCTGCTCCACCACGGTACGATCATTGGTATCGGCAACAACAGCGTTTAGCGCATCGATGACCCGTGCGCGCATCTCTGCGGCGGCCTTGCGGGTGAAGGTCAGCGCAACAATCTCTTCGGGCTCGTCGACCCGCGCCAACAGCCGCAAAAGCCGGCGCACCAATAACTCGGTCTTTCCGGAGCCGGCCGGAGCCTGCACAATAAACGAGCACTCCGGTTCGAGCGCGCGGTGCCGTACATCCGCGTCGGCGGGGATCGCGCGGGCTGCGCTATTCATCGACGGCAGCCCACCCGGCGCGGGCCATGCCTGTAATTTCGTCGATTCGACACAACGGCCGCATTTCGCAACGGCGACACAGATCAGTAGATTTCGGATCGACCGGCGCGGCGCCGCGTTCGAATTCGGCACCGAGCGCTTCTAACGCCCGGTTCCACTCCTGACCCACCTCATTCCAACCCGCCGCGCCGCCTGCCCCCGCCGACGCGAGGCCGGGAACACAATCCGGCATTGCGGCGAGCCCGATGAAGCGTTGTTGGTCGGTGCGAACGATAGCGAACGCGAGCGCGCCGACTTGCGCACCAAGTGCATAGCGGTACAACGGAAGCTGGGGCTCGTCGGGACGCGGCCCCATCCATTGAGTCACCTTAAGAGCGGCCTTGCCGGTTTTGTAGTCGATCAGAAACTGCGAATCGCGGGCGTTGCGATCGATGCGGTCCACGCGCACATTCAAAGTCAAACCACCGAGACGAACACTGTGTTTAGTTTCCACCGCCAGCACCGAGAACGGCTTGCGTTGTTGCTCGTAATCGAGCCAGGCACCCAGCAGGCCGCACAACCGACGCTGCTCGAGATCCAGATAACGCTGGTGCAGGCCGTGCCCACGACGCCGGGTCCAGCCAGCGAGCGCGCGTCGTGCCGCCGCTGCGATCGTCGCGGTACGCTGCTCGGCACTGAGTTTGAGAAGTCGGCGCTGCGTCTGTACCACACTCCAGAACTCCGTCAAGCTGCCGTGCACCAGCGTGCCGCGATCCTGTGCCGTCAAGCCTAGGCCTGGAGTATTAATTTCCCGTGCCAGCAACCGGTGGCGCGCGTAAGCCAGAAACGGACAGGCGGACTGATCGCGTAACAATTCGGCACCGCCGTGCGTAGCCGGCTGGGGCGGCAACCGACGACCGGTCGGGTCCGTGACGGCTTCCAGCGCCGGTCGCACACAATGGATCGCGTTTTTATAGGTAGCGACAGGTGTCGGTGGCTCGGCTAATATCGGTAGATGGCGGGTCAAGGCGCTGCCCCGCACCTCTTGCTCACCGTCATGCGCTGCGAAGCTTACGACCACATCGCGGCCCGACGCGAGCAATCGGTGCGTAACCTGCTCGGCCCGGTGCAACTCGCGCTCGGAATCGGCCTGCGGCATACCGTGAAGGCGCTGCAAAGCGATCGGTAAGAACGGGTTGGGCCGCGGCGACGGTGGCCACGTGGCGTCGTTTAAACCGGTGATCCACAATGCTTCGAATTCCATTCCGGCGGCTTCCAGTAACCCCATCACCTGCACCGGCGCCGCGCTCGATTGCGGCTGAAAGATGCGTTCGGCCGCCATGCGGCTCAAGGTCGACAACGCCTCCCGTAACGGCACCGCTGCGTATACCAATCCAGTGGCGGCGAAGTCCGTCAGCAATCCCCACCAGGCGTCCAACGTCTGATACTCGGCGCTATCGAGTTCGCGTTCGCCGGGCCAACCCCAGGCTTCGAGCCAATCGTTAATCCAGGGCACCCATTGGGTCAGTGGCCAGCGTTCGCCGCTCGGCGGTGACAGCGCTAACACACGGTCGATGGAATCGTCGAGCACTGCACAGCGCCGCGGCGTCGAGTCCCCGGCGAGCAGGCGCACCGCGCCAAGCGGGGCGGTGTCGTCGCCGTAATCTCGCAATCGCACGTCGAGCGCCGCACGCGCCGCGCGTTCGATCTCGGCACCACGCGCAAATGGCGACCGCAATACCCGACTCAGCAACGCCACGGCGCTGCGCGGTTCAGCGCACTGCAAAAAATCCAGTGCCGCCGCCACCAACGGTGTCTGCGTCAACTTCACACCGAGCGACAACTCGAATCCGTATCGATGCGACGCGCCGAACTCGATCGACGCGCCCGGCGCCAATGCGTCCTCCATATGCCGCATGACACACGCGCGCAAGGACTCGAGATTCGGCACAATAACGCCAACAGGGCCAGAAACTCCACGCTCAACCTGACCACGACTCCAGGCCGCCACCGCGGCCAGTTCCTGATCTATATCGGCGAAGCCGATGCGTCTCGCCACGCCGCTGCGCGCGGGCACATCGAGCACGTCCGCATCCACCCCCGACGCCTGTAACGCGCGGAGCAGCGCGTGATGCGCTGGCGTCAATTCGTCGAACCCGGCGAAACGGATCGCGCCCGGTAGCGCCACCGCGCCGCTGTGGATGAGTTCCGGCAGTTCGATTAGTAGCGAGGCTTGGTCAACCCATCCCTGGGCGCGCAATTCGGCCGTGAAACGGTCGGCCCAGGCCTTAAAGGCTCGGCAATCGGCACTCGATCCACTACCGATCTCCGCGTTCGTGAGCTCCCAATGGCACAGCAAACGCCATGCTCGGTAAGCGTGATCGGCGCTGGTGCGAGCGTGCCATATCCCCGCGCCCGGCGGCAGCGCCGCCGCATTTGCAGCGATAATACGCGCCCACAATGCACGTGTCTGGTGCTCTTCTAAAACGACTCGCGAGTCGCCCGCGTCGGCTTGTGAGCGCCAGCTACGAACCAACCAAGCCGACCACGGAATGACATCGGGCGTCGGCCAGGCTGCGCGGCCCTGATCGATCTGCCATCGATTAAAACGGTCACGCCAATGCCGACTCAAGCGCTGCGTGGCCGTAACCACGGTTGCCCCTGCTTCGAGCTGTTGGAGGACTGAATTCAAACTAACCGAGCGGTATTGATGTTAAACAACAAAACAAATTGGCCTGGGCGATAGATGATGATCTTGGGGGCGCCCGTAGCACCGCACCGGTATACAGAGATTGGAATCGGGCTAGTAACAATCGCAATCGTGGCGCACGATCAGCTCGGAGCACCCTGCGCGGTTGCCCGCGCGCGTTGCTGTTCGGCCGCAGCCGTCATATCCCGTGCTGCGCCGACCCAGCCATCGATACGAGTCGCCAGCAACGTGCCGAGCGCGTCGATATGGACCGCGCTGTCATTTAAACACGGGATGTACTGAAACTCCTCGCCGCCAGCGTCTATATATAACTGCCGATTCTGAATGTTCATTTCTTCCAAAGTTTCCAAGCAATCGGCCGCAAAGCCCGGGCAAACTACATCGACGCGCCGCACGCCTTGCTGCGGTAACTCCGTCAGGGTCACATCCGTGTACGGCTTCAACCACTCTTCGCGTCCAAACCGCGACTGGAAACATACCGACCACGCATCGTCGCCGAGTTGCAGCCGCGTGGCCACCAACCGTGCCGTCTTACGGCAATGACAAGAATACGGATCACCGCGTTCGATATAACGGGTTGGGATTCCGTGAAATGAAAACAACAAACGCTGCCCGCGCCCGTTTTGCTGCCAATGGCTCGAGATGGAATCCGCGAGTGCTTCAATATAGCCGTCGAAGTCATGATAGCCGGTAACGAATTGAAAATCAGGCAGCCATCGCCAGCGCCGAAACTCGTCAGCCACCGCATCGAACACGGCTGCGGTCGTCGTCGCAGAATACTGCGGGTACAGCGGCAATACGAGGACACGCTCAGCATGCGCCGCGCGCAGCGCTTGCAACCCCGCCGCCACCGACGGCTCGCCATAGCGCATCGCTAACGCGAGTGTCACATGCTCTCCAAATCGCGATTCAAGTTTTGCAGTGAGGGCCGACGCTTGGCGCTTGGAAATCGCTAGCAGTGGCGAGCCTTGTTCGGTCCAAACTTTGCGATACGCAGCCGCGGTGCGCCGCGGGCGTAGATTGAGAATAACGCCGTTTAATATCAGCCACCACAATGGTCGCGACATTTCGACGACACGTGGGTCCCAGAGAAATTCCTTTAGATAGCGGCGCACATCGCGGGCCGTGGCCGAACGCGGGGTGCCCAGATTGACCAACAACACCCCGACCCTGCTTGGTGAGCCATGCCGGTAGGCCGGTTGCCCGCCACACTCAAGCATCGCCCCGCGCAGAACTATGTTTCCGCTACGCCGGCGGTCGCACCGGCCGACGCGACGCTTTTGCCGAACTCCACCATACGCCGTATAGATACTTCGGCACGACGGCGGATGTCTTCATCGATGTGCACCGCATTAGCGCCGGTCTCCAGTGCATTTGCTAATCGTTGCAGATCGTTCATTTTCATCCATGGACAGTGCGCACAACTTTCGCAAGTGGCGCCGGCGCCGGCGGTCGGTGCTGCCAGAAATTTTTTGCCGGGTGCACGTTGTTGCATTTTATGGAAGATGCCGTCTTCAGTGGCGACGATAAAAGTGGGGGCATCGAGTTGTCCCGCCGCACTGATGATCTGACTCGTCGACCCGACCACATCTGCAAGTGCAATGACTGCGGCAGGCGATTCAGGATGCACCAGCACCTTGGCTTCCGGATGCTGCTTTTTCAAAGACTGTAATGCAAATGCTTTGAACTCTTCATGGACGATGCAGGCGCCGTCCCAC
>JAOTWM010000558.1 GCA_029862885.1 Gammaproteobacteria bacterium | reverse complement strand
GAGCAACCACGTGACCACCAACCATTTAACCCAAGCCTCGTATGATTGCAGAAACGGCACCACGTCAATAAAGTCTTTCATGGCTCTACTCCTGGAGTTCGCTGTCGAGTCTGGCTGTTGCTGCTGCAATCGCGTCGTTCAGACGGGGGTAATCAGGATTGCGATTGCGTAATTGCTCAAAAAAATCCATGGCTTCGCGAGGTCGGTTTAAATTGAGAAGGGTCTGACCGAGATTGAAAGCAGCCATTTGATCTCCCGTATCCAGTTCCAGCGCTTTGCGCAAATGAATCTCGGCCTCTTCGAAGCGCCCCTCCATGAACCGCACAATACCGAGATGGGCATGCAATATGGCAAGTGTTGGTTCCAGCCCCAGGGCTGAAACCAGATACCCTTCGGCGGACGCAAGATCGTTATCATAAATATCGAGCAACCCGAGTTGAAACAGGGCACCAACATTATTTTCTGCCTCGATGGAACGATGATAATTTTCCCTGGCCTTTGAAAAATCACGTTCTTGCGCGGCTTGATTCCCGAGGTCCAGGTAGTATTCCCAAAATGTGAAAAACGGCAGGTCGGTGGGCGCATAAATCTGACCCTGGCCCGAACTTTCAGCGGGAATCCCTCCCCGCACTTCGCCAATCGACATGAGATTCTTGATTGAACAGGCCGACGGATAAACCTTGACCTCGGGGCCGAAGTTACCGGCAGCGGCGGTAAAGAAAATATCCGGGTGTCTGGCAATTGCCTCACACAGGTCGGTGTACTCGTCCGCCTCCCCGAGGAAACCGAGACTGAGATTTGCTACCTTGACTCTCTGGGAGGCAATCCAATCGACTGCAGCGATGACGGCATCTACGTTTGGCACACCAAAATCGTCTGTTACCCGGGCACTTACGATGGCCGGATAGCTGAACTTATCGCCAAGCAGTTTCTGGATTTCAGGATCAGCATGGTTTCGTACAGATTGCAGCGCCACCAATGTGCCGTGGCCGATTCTGTCAACGGTTTCTGATCCAGCAAATGCTTTTTCGGCCACAATCAAGGTAGTCAATTGTGGGTGGTCGGCCATGACGCCGGAATCGATAATGCCCATGCGAATCGCATCTTCGCCCGGCGCGGACGGAGGGAGAGGTAATCCGGGTATTAGCATTGCACGGCCGCTCTCACGGTCATATATTTCGTTTATTGGTGGAAAGTCTCCCAGTAAAACGCCATTGCGTTGTGAGTCGTCGTTTTGAGCGGCCATGGCACTATTTCCTCCTTGTATCCAAATAAGTATGCCCAGGACCACGCTGACTTCCTGGATAATCCGTTTTGGCGTAATTTTCCACTTTTGCTCTAACTGCCATCTTTGAAACACTGGATTTCCCTGTAATTCGTCTTCAGTGCGCTGGGCTTACTTGGCTAAATGCTAACATGCCTTTAGTTTTAATTTATGCATATCAGCGAAATCCGGGGACAGTATGCCTATGGTCGGTACCGGGGTCAGATCACAGATTTCTCTAATATTAGAAAATACTGCTATCTGCCCCCGATTTTATTGCCGGATAGCTGTCATATAACTGTCGGTTTCAAGCTAATTTGGCACTTGCTGGAATAGCCTCGCGCGGGTGCCTTAGCCTGATTTTACATATCTTGCGCTTATTGTGACGGCTGATAATATCAGTGCACTGGACGGTAAGGAGATCTGTCATGGCAGCAAAAAAAAATGAGGGCAGTAAGGTCTCAGAAGAACCAGGCCCAGTCGTATTACCTTTGATAACGCCAGAGGCCGCGACGATCGCACGCGAAGAGATTGCGCAGCGCAAATTTAAGCCATCGATCACTCGCCCACCTGAAACATATTACCCAAATCCGCAATATATCAAGATACTGGATGGTGGTACCGAAGGTGCCGTTGTAGGGTTGTCGATAGCTGCCGCGCTGAACTACCTGCATGCAGAACAGGGCGACAGTCAACTATTCAGTCCCCGCATGCTGTATGAATACGCGAGATTGTATGATGAATGGCCTGGGATCGATTACGAAGGCAGCTCCGTTATCGGTGGCATGGCTGGCTTGATGAAAGCGGGCGTTTGTCTCGATCGAGACTGGCCATATTCGAAGAAACAACCCACACAGGAGGCATTGACCAAAGCCTCGAAAAACCGACCGCATGCCGTGTTACGGGTGGAGTTATCGGCTGAACATTTACGCGCCGCAATATTTGAATTTCATGCGGTGGTAGTCTCGGCAAGTGTGCATGATGGTTGGCAGAACCCTGTCAGCGGCGTTATTAAATACGGGGATAGAAAAAAATCCAGTAATCTTGGCGGTAGCTCGTTTGTATTGCTCGGTTATACGCCCCAGGGATTTGTCATTCAAAATTCCTGGGGGAAGGAATGGGCAGGAATTACGATCGACGATCGTCATTATGGCGGGCTCGCCATCTGGACCTACGAAGATGCAGCCACGAATCTGGGCGATGCCTGGGTTATCCAGTTGACGCGCCAGGTCTATCGTTCGCCATTGGTGGGCTACGATGCGGACTCGCTGGACGGTGATGATTTGCTTGAAATCAAGGATGAGGTCAATGCGTTTAGCTATGTGTTGGCCTCTAGTGCGATCAAGCCGCCGTTGGCGTTGGGTTTGTTTGGTGACTGGGGAAGTGGCAAATCTTTTTTTATGCAAGAGATGTATAAAAAAATTGCATCTCTTGCAGATCTATCCAAAAAGCAACACAAGCGTAAAAAGGCAGAAGCTAAATCTCCATTTTGCAGCAACATTGTCCAGATTCGGTTTAATGCCTGGCACTATCTGGACTCGAATCTTTGGGCTAGCCTGGTAACCGAAATCTTTGACAAAATGTTTGAAGGTATCGGAGGTAAATCCGGTAAACCGGAAGAGCAGCTTCCCAGGCTTGCCTCTGAATTGGAAAATGCCAACGGCGTCTATCAGCAGGCAAAGCAACAACTGGGTGATGCCAGGGATGCACGGCGCAATGCCGAAAAAATATTAGAGGTTGCGGTTAAGGCGCGCGAATTAAAAGAAGGGAGTATCCTGACCCAACTGGACGACCTGAAAACACTGCTTACAGATAATCAGCAAATACAGGACAAACTGAATCAGCTCGCAAAAGACCTGGGCATTCCGGAGTTGAGCCAATCCTACGCAGCGCTGACTGCGCGTGCAAATGAAATTAAAGGTCTGGGGCCCCGGTCTAATGCCCTGCTGCAAACCATGTTCTCGACGCCGTGGGGCTGGCCGCGCTTATTCACGCTTGTTGCAGCCTTGTCA
>JAOTWM010000087.1 GCA_029862885.1 Gammaproteobacteria bacterium | reverse complement strand
AGCCGTATGTGGATATAAACCTTTACGGGCTGCCGTTCATCTTTCAGTCTGAAGACGAGGTGGATTATGTTCGTAAAGCCATGGACGCCAAGTTTCAAAGTGGACTCGAAGAAGCCGGCTACGTGAATTTCGGCTTCGCGGGCGGTGGATTTGCCATGGTCCTATCTAATGAACCTGTCCGCAGCCACAGTGACCTCATAGGCAAAAAAGTCTGGGTCCCGGAGGGTGATATTTTCAGCTATGAGGCGATGCAGGCGCTGGATTTGACGCCGGTCCCACTGGAAATAGCGAATGTTATGATGGGCCTGCAAACCGGCTTAATCGACATTGTTGCGATTCCTCCTGCAGGCGCTTTAGTTTTTCAGTGGCACACCAAAGTCAAATACGTGACTCAAATGCCGATCATTTTCACCATGTACTTCATGGTCATCGATGCGAAGGCATTTAAGCGGATTGACTCAGTAGATCAGGCGATTGTCAGAGAAGTTATGGGTCGCGTCTATGATGAGTTGGATGCGGCTGAGCGAAGAGATGCGCCCAAAGCCCTAGAGGCATTAATCAATTCCGGTATTGAGAGCGTGGAACCACTTCCAGGCGAATTTACGAAGTTGCAAAAGATAACGGCTGAAGCAATCCGCAGCATGGCGGATCGGGGCATGTTTTCTCCTGAATTGCTCGAAGAAATATTGGCTCTTGTTCAGGAATATCGGCGCTAGTAAGAATCCTGCGAAACGATGGCATGTGTTCAGGTCGGGAACGACAAGGATGTTGGTGAGCACCTCGTGGCGAGGGCTGAAGTCGAAGATCGGGAACGAAGGAATGGCTGCATGGGAGTCTGCTGCAAGCGAGACAGCACCAGGTGAGCAGGCTTCGGTGAGCGGAAGCTGATCATGTCTGGATCTGCATCCGGGTTGCTCGCTCGCCTGGAGCGTTGGGGAAACGGCGCGGAAAACGCATCACTTGTACTGTTATTGGGTGCACTGACGGCGCTGGCGGTTGGCCAGATTGTCTTACGCATCGTTTTCGACTCTGGCCTGCTATGGGCGGACGAGTTGCTCAGAATCATGGTCCTCTGGATCGCGCTGATCGGGTCGATTGCGGCGGCTCGAAGCAAGCGGCACCTCAAGATCGACGTCCTTTCGCATTTAATTCCAGAACGATACACACAGATTGCCGGCATAATCGTCGACGGATTTTCCTCTTTGATGTGTGGTCTGCTTGCGTGGCACTCGATCCGGTTCCTGCAGATCACGATAGCGATGGAAGACACCGTACTCGTGGATTTTCCGTCCTGGATTGCGCATGGCATTTTGCCGGTGGCGTTTCTCCTCATGTGCTACCGCTTTCTGATTTCATCTGCGCAAGGAATTGGTGATCTTTTTAATACGCAAAACACCCCGGGAGCAAACCAATGATATTGCTAGGGGCAATACTCGTGCTTTTGACGGTATTTGGCGCACCGCTATTCGCGGTGATCGCGGCAGGTGCCATGCTCGGATACCAAAAGGAAGGTATCGACCTGATGGCCATTGCCATCGAGCTTCTGGGCATTTCACAGATGCCGTTTCTTTCGGCAATACCCCTGTTCACTTTTGCTGGATATCTTCTAAGCGAAAGTAATGCCCCCAGCCGCCTTGTGCGCCTCACTAATGCGATTCTCGGCTGGATGCCGGGCGGGCTCGCGCTTGTGGCTCTGGCCGCCTGTGCATTCTTTACCGCATTTACCGGCGCATCGGGTGTCACGATTATTGCTCTTGGAGCAATTCTTTATCCGGCATTAAAGCAAGACGGTTACCCGGATAATTTTAATCTCGGCCTTATTACTACCTCTGGTAGCCTGGGCTTGTTATTTGCGCCATCGCTGCCTCTGATCCTTTATGGCGTGGTCGCGGAAATATCGATCGACAATCTGTTCCGCGCGGGTGCGCTGCCGGGCTTGCTGATGCTGATACTGCTGGCCGGATACAGCCTGTGGGTCAATCGACAATATCGCAAGCCGTTAAGGTCATTCTCCGGGAGGGAGGTCGCCGCAGCGCTGAACGACGCCAAATGGGAACTGCCATTACCTGTCGTTGTTCTCGGGGGCATTTACTCCGGATATTTCGCCGTGTCCGAAGCAGCGGCGGTCACCGCTTTGTACGTATTATTGGTGGAAGTAGCCATACTACGTGAAATAAGATTAGGCGACTTGCCCAAAGTCATGCGCGAGTCGATGTTGCTGGTAGGCGGCATTCTGATCGTTCTCGGTGTATCACTCGCATCCACCAACTACATGATTGACGCGGGTGTTCCACAGCTGCTGCTGGCCTATACCACAGGATTTGTATCGAGCCAGGCCGGTTTCCTGTTCCTGATGCTTATTTTCCTGCTGATACTGGGGGCGATACTCGATATCTTCTCGGCCATCGTATTAGTTGTGCCGCTGATCCTGCCGATTGCGGCACAATACGGCGTCAATGAATTTCACCTGGGCATTGTATTCCTGGCGGCTATGCAGCTTGGCTATCTGACGCCACCGGTCGGGTTGAACCTGTTTATTGCGAGCTATCGTTTTGAGAAGCCGATAATGACGGTATATTCAGCGACGTTCCCGTTCCTCATGATTCTGTTGTTATCGGTCATCCTCATCATGTACTGGCCGGAGTTGTCGCTGATGCTGGTGCCGAACTAGCTTTAGACCTCAAGTAAGATCTTTGATTAACGCGGCGCGGTAGACGAGCAAACTAATACCATGCTGAGCATTTTCGATCTGTTCAAAATTGATATTGTGCCTTCGGGTTCGCACACGGTCGGACCGATGTGGGCCGCGAATCGTTATTTGTTAGAACTCGACTTCCATGGACTGGTTGGCCGAGTTGCCCAGATTCAGGCGCATCTATTGCGATTCGAAGCGTTTGACGTGTCCAGAACGCCGTTGCTCGAAGGGATTTATTATTCAGTAGGCGGGGACTTTGTATTGAGCGACGCCGAAATTGAGGCAGGCGCCGATAAAGTCGGCACCAATGTTGTGCTTCCATATCCCTTCAATTCGGCGGCGGAACTGCTCGAGATTGGCGAGACAAACCGTTTGTCCGTTGCTGAGACCGCTCTCGCCAACGAAAACGTCTGGCGCGATGAAGAAGAGATCCGGTGAGGACTCACTTGCGACACCATCGCCGGGTTGGTACAAATCCCCCGCATTGAGCGCAATACGATGGGCGCCGTCAAAGCGATCAACGCCGCACGTTTGGCGTCGAAAGGCGACGGCACGCACTTCATCGCCCTCGACCGAGTGATAGAGACCATGCGCCAGACCGGCCGCGACATGAACGAAAAGTATAAGGAGACTTCGCTAGGCGGACTCGCGGTGAGTGTTGTGGAGTGTTGACCTGCACAGGTGCACAGCCAGCAGGAAAAGAGGTCAAGGTTTATTCTAATTTTAACTTTATAAAGTCTGGCAAAAATATTTCCGCCGGCGTCTCCCTTTCACGAGAAACCCGGTCACCTATGGATTCATTGCGCGGTACATCAGTTCGGCGGTGTGTTCGAGCTCAGCCTTTTCGATGCTGCCGGTTAGCGCATAGGCCAGCGGACCGTCTACCCAGTAGACGACGCCAATGCCACTGTTCGCGGCATGGCGCAGCGAGGTTTCGCGCGCGGTCTCTCCGTGTGCGCGTATGTAGAGCGTGATTCGCACTCCGTTCTCGTCTTCGTACATGAACTGGGCGGCGGGCCGCCCGGCATCGGGCAGTAATCGACCCCCGATCAGCTGATAGCCGGCATTGCGCACGTCCGGTGCGACGATGGTATGTGCGAGTCGCTTCGAGAGCCAGGTGTTGAGGTGCTCGCGCTCATCTGCTCTTACCTCGACGGGGTGCCGTACTTCGGGGACGTAGACCGCGTGCGCATAAGCCGCTTCCTTCGGTAGCGAGCGCACCGTGCGCACGTCGGTTATTTGCTCACGTCCTGTCTGGCTCACGACCACGCCGCCAATGATACCGCCGATGGTCATCCAGACAACGGCTGCCGCGAATCGAAACAATGGCGACGCGCCACGGTCCATCAGCGTCTGCAGAAGGCGAGTGGGAACCGGCTCATCAAGCACGGCGTCATAGGTTGCGTGCATGGCTTCGCCGAGGCTACGATACGCGCGCGCGCGCTTCGCGAGTTCAGGTTCGGAGGCGATGGCAGCCGCGACGCGGTCGTGCCCCGATCCGCCGAGTTGGTCGTCCACATAGGCATGTAACTCTTGCTCCGAGACGGCTAGTAATCTCTCGTTCATTTCACGCGCCTCAACCCCACACTGCCGCTATCGGACATCAATTCGCGCAGCCGCTCACGACCGCGTGAAAGACGGGACATGACAGTCCCTATCGGGATGCCCAATACTCGTCCCGTGTCTTTGTAGCTGAATTGCTCGAGTCCGACGAGCAGTACGACCGCACGCTGCTCGGGTGGGAGATCGCCGAGCGCTCGACCGAGATCACGGAACAACAAGCCGGCCTCGGGTTGGCCGTTCACCGCGATGCGAACATCGTCATCCTCCAATGCGACAATGTTTGGTGCTCGCGCACGTTTCTCGATGTCATTGACATATAGGTTGTGCATTATGGTGAACAGCCACGGGCGAATCCCCTTCCGACGGATCCATAGGTGCCGCTTGCGTATGGCGCGGGCGAGGGAGCCCTGCACCAAGTCGTCCGCTGCCATACGCTCACCCGTCAGCGCCTGTGCGTAACGGCGCAGGCGGGGGATCTGCTCAACGATAAGCCGCTCGAAAGATTCCATTCAATCGCCCCGCCCGCCGGCTAATTCCCGGCTGGGTTATTCAACCCCAAGCATTCGCATGGCTTCGGCGAGTACGGCGACCGAAGCGTGGTGCTTCCCCGAACTATGAAGTTCGTCTCCGGCCGCGCGTAATTCTTTGACGATCGCCATCTGCGCTGCATCGAGTGTCGGGCTCTGTGCGAGTGCCGCGTCTATCTTCTTCATGTCGGCGGGACAATGCAGGCCAAACGCCGCCCCGCTCGATAGCGTCAACGCCAGCGCGATTGTGCTTAATGTGAGTGCTTTCATAAGTATTTCCTCCTGTATGGTGTTAGGGGCCGACCTCCGCCGGTTGCGGATGGTCGGTTAGTTGGGTATACAGTACAGCACAGCGATTATTCCCGCACTCGATTCTTCGATTCAAGATATCGAACAAATTCCGCCTACCGCCGCACGCCAAAGACGTTAGATTCACCGAGGGAAGTCCGGGCGCACTTCGCTTAATTATTGCGCAGAAAATTAGTGCCGAGGAATTCAAAAATAAGGAACTATTCGTCAACACTCACTTCATGAAGGGACTTGGCTATTATTACAATGGACTCCATGAACATGCGGTGGCTGAATTTATGCAGGTACTGGATCTGAATCCTGCGCGGGCCGATGCGCGAATGCGGCTTGGCAAAAGCTATTATGAAGACGGCGAATACAATCATGCGAAAATCGAATTTGAAAGATTCCTGGAAGATTTTCCGGACCATGAAGATGCGGAAAATGTGCGATCGGTACGCGGCACACTCTTACTCAAATAGGAACCCAACCGGGATCTTTATCCGCTGGGGCAACTACCGTGAATAGGTCTGGATTTGTGCCGCAACGGACGTCGCCATGGCAGAGAATGGACGATCTGTATCACAGGATACGTTCACACGAGATGGAAGCGAAACGGCGCGTTGCCCCAACAATATGGGTAGATTGTTTACAATCGTCTTCTTTTGCTAAATATAAAAACTCTGATCATTTGCTACGATAAGCAACACTATTCAACAGCAGGAGAAAATACATGGATATCATGGACATTGCGACGAAAATGCTGGGCAGGAAACTCGGCAGCGACGCAAGTGCGCTTCAGGGCGTACTCGGGAAACTGATCGGTGGTGGCGACAGCCTGGATTTAGCCGGTCTCATAGGTGGCTTGCAAGAGAAAGGCCTGGGAAATATCGCAGACTCATGGCTGGGCGACGGTGACAACGCGGAAATCTCCGCACATCAGGTCAAGGACGTCATCGGTGGCGACAATATCAAGCAAGCCGCGGAAGAATTAGGCACCGACGAAAGTTCACTGCTTGACGGACTTAAAGACCTGCTCCCGCAAATGGTCGACAAATCCAGCGGCGGCGGATCGCTGCTCGAGTCACTGGGTGGACTGGGCGGACTCGGCGGCATCGCTAAGAAATTCCTGTAATCGGAAGTCGTTCAAGTTCTCGAACACGAAAAAGGCGCGTTCTCACGCGCCTTTTTTTATGGCTCCGAATTATCCCGCTTCGTCCGCAAAAAGTAAGGGCCTCAGCATAGATGCAGTCCATGCTAACTGTGCTTCGTCTCCTCTAATTCGCTCAGGCCATCTAACTTTTCAGCTCCTACACCATATCCAGTTGGATGCTCGCTCCATACGGCAGCTGCGCCGCCCCTGTTGCCGTCCGCGCGTGCTTTCCCGACTCACCATACAGTGCGATTAGCAGCTCTGACGCGCCATCGATTACCTGAGGCTGGCGGGTGACGTACTTGTCCGAATTTACGAATCCCTACATCTTCAAAATGGAGCCGACTCGGTCAAGGCCTCCAATTTCGGCTTTGATAATAGCTAACAGATCGAGCAAAGTGTTCCTGGCGGCCAGCTTTGCCTCATCGTTGCTGACATCGGTTCCAACCTGACCCCGCTTCTCGCTCACACACGCCGAGACATACAGCGAATTGTCGCTGCATTTTATTCCTAGATAGTTCGCCACCGACATCTTCGCGGCACTCAGGGCGAGCCCCAACTCGGCCAGTTTCTTTTCCACCCGATTCACAACGGCAAGTCCCGCAGTATTAATTAAGACAGATAGGGCACGTAGTACGAATATCATACCTGTATCTTGTGGTGCCGCCACTCATTAACAGCGCCACTGCTCCCTTCGGGCAAATCTTATTCCCGGGCCGCTGTAATCAACGCGCTGGCGAAGTGTGCCGTAGCTTGGCGAGTGCTCGCGCAGTCGACCTGGACAACAAATCGATGGTTCCGGAATGACGCCGCTATAGATAGCCGCGTTTGAAAGCGCTCGCGTAGAAAATTCAGGTTACAATAGGCTATCCTGAGGAGGCCCAAGAGTCCGTTTCGCCGAATCGGCCGAGTCTTTCATGCACCGGTGAGTACGCAACCGAAATGGAGCCGTCAGCCACAGCGAGATATGGCGTCAAATGATGGAGCAAGTCTTACAGCAACTACTCGAATTGCGCACGGCACTCGGGGCGTTCTTTGTCTTCGACACCGCTTTGCTTGGCGAGCCGTTCATGGTTTTTCGTCTGGTTCTGCAAGTGCTGCTGCTGTTCGGCTCGGCGTTCTTCTCAGGTTCCGAGACCGCGCTGTTTTCTTTGTCACGACTCGACCTGCAGCAGTTGCGGCGAGAGCGTAATCCGCACTCCGAGACTCTCCACGCCCTACTCGACCAGCCCCGGCGGTTGATCATCTCTATCCTTTGCGGCAATGAGCTAATCAACATTGCGGCGGCGGCCAATATGGCCGGTATCTTCGTGACACTTTACGGGGTCGAGCGTGCGGGTGTGATCAGCGTGATCATCATGGTGCCACTGCTGCTGCTGCTCGGAGAGGTCACCCCGAAAACCATTGCGGTCTCTAACCCGGTGAAGGTAAGCACCACATTGGTCGCCGCGCCAATGAGCCTCTGGATCAGGCTGGTGACACCGCTGGTATGGGCAATTCGAGCCATTTCGGACCGGGTAACGACGCTATTTGTGGGAGAGCAGAAGGCGGCTGAGAATATCCTTCAGGTCGACGAGTTCCGGTCATTGGTGGAGGCAGGCGCCGAGGAAGGAGAACTCGATGCCACGGAGCGGGCCCTGATTTATAACCTTCTCGAAGCGGGCGACACCGAGGTGGTCGAGATCATGACACCGCGCACACAGGTCGATTTTCTGAACGTGGAGATGGCCGTCTCCGAGATGGTCGAGAGAATCCAAGTCTACCAACATCCCCGAGTGCCGGTGTTCAGGGTGCATCGTGACAATCTGGTTGGATTCGTGCACGCCGAGGACGTGCTGCGTCTAGTGCTGGACGGCGCGGATCTGACGGCACTGTCACCCGAGGACATCATGCACCCGGCCGTCGTCGTACCCCTGACAAAGAACGTCGACGAGATGTTCGATTTCTTCGAGGAGAACCGCGTGCGTGCCGCCGCTGTGCTGAACGAGTTCGGGGGTGTCGAAGGATTCGTCACCATGAAGGATGTGCTCACATTTATATTCGGGGAAATTTCCGGCGACGTGGAGGGCCACGAACACTATCAGGAGCGGGACGAAAACTTCTACGAGGTTCCGGGCGACATGAAGCTCAACGACTTCAATAATCTCACGCATTTCGGGATCGAAGATCCCCGCATGACCACCATCGGTGGTGTCGCCTTTCGCCATCTCGATCGATTACCGCACGACGGTGACAAAGTGACCGTCGAGGGTATCGAGATAACCGTCACCGAGATGGATGCGCACCGTATCGTCAAGGTTCAGGTCGCAAGAGGCAGTACCGCGGATGTTGCCATCGATATGCCCGAACCCGAGGCTGACGCGGTGGAGGTTGCCGAAGCGCCGCCAATGACCACCGAACCATTATCAGAATCGGTTTGTGGACCGCTGGACCGGTCAGAAGGGAGTGCCGAGACCGACGAATTGCCCGTGCCCACGGCAGATGCAAAGCCGGATAAGAACCCGCATCGGAGCGCTGCGGGGAGCTGAGCGAGGAGAGCCAATGTTAGACGCAATGTTGATACTGCTAATCATGCTGGTACTGCTGCTCCTCAAGGGCTTTTTCTCGGGCTCAGAGATCGCGCTTGTCAACGCGGACAAGCTCAAGCTCCACGCCCGAGCAAACCAGGGGCATCGTGGAGCGAAGTTGGTGCTCAAGCTATTCGAAAGGCCCGATGTGCTGCTCGGCACCACCCTGGTTGGCACCAATATCTCGACTATCATCCTAACCACGCTCGGTGCCGTGTCGATGATTCAGTACTTCGGTCCTCGGGGCGACATTTACGCCTTTCTGCTCTGCACCCCGATTTTCTTGATCTTCGGCGAGGTCGTTCCGAAAAGCATCTACCAACAGGGGTCTGATCGCATCGCTCCGATTATCATATATCCGCTGAGGGCATTCTCGCTGCTGCTCTACCCCATCGTATTCGTGTTCTCCCGTATGGCACGGACCGCGTCGTGGATATTCGGCGGGCGGCGCGCGAAACAGACCTTGTACATTACCCGCGAGCAAATTCGCTCGGTCGCGGAGATGGCAGAGCTCGCCTCAGACGTGAGCGTGTTTCAGCAAGGACGTATCCGCAGAGTCATTCGATTCGCGGACACCACGGTAGGGGAAGCGATGATCCCGGTAGCCGAGGTAACGGGCATCAACGAGCTCGGCAGCACTGCCGACGCCATTCGGCAGGTACGAAAACGCGGCTACAACCGATTGCCAGTCTATCGCGACAACATCAGCAACATCATAGGCGTCCTGACCCTGACCACTTGGGACCTAATGAAGCAAGATCTCGGCGATCTCCCCTTGAGCGAGCTCACGCGAGATGCGCATTATGTCTCACCGTTTCAGACCATCGATGAGCTGTTACCGATACTTCGTCATCGCGACGATCACATGGCAATCGTTGTCGATGAGTTCGGCTCAGCAATCGGTATGATCACGATGGAGGATATCCTCGAGGAAGTGGTCGGTGAGATAGACGTCGGTTATGATTTCGACGAGTATCTGCCAAGACGCAAACGAATCTTCGAGATGCTTGACTCAGAAGTGTATCTGATGGATTCCAGACTTCCGATTTCGGAGGCGAATGAAGCACTCGGTGTTAACCTTCCCGCCAAGGAATCGCATACGATTGGCGGCCTCGTAATGGCCCGGCTGCGCCATATTCCGCAGCAAGGCGAGTCGATTCTGGAGTCGGGTTACCGCTTTACCGTGGAGCAGGCCGACGAGCGCACCATCTTGAAGCTGCGAGTAGAGCCCGTTTGATAGAACATCCACAGATCACGGACATCATTAAAGCCACGAGTTGATCGATCATAAGGAGAAACCGAGCCCATGCCCATTTCCACCAATCCACTTGCCGGTCTGATAAAGCACTCCCCGTTCAAGGGTATGCAGGAGCACATGCAGATGGTGCTCGAGTGCGTGCGACATGTACCAGCTGTCATCGATGCGCAGTGCCGCAATGACCGTGAATCGCTAAAAGCGACCAAAGACGAGATTTTTCGTCTGGAGGATGATGCAGACAAACTCAAGAACACGCTGCGCGCCAACCTTCCGCGGTCACTTTTCATGCCTGTAGACCGGCGCGACCTGCTGGATATCCTACAAGCGCAAGACAACATCGCGGATACGGCCCAGGACATCGCCGGTCTGCTTTTCGAGCGTCCCATCGACATACCGATCGAGCTCCAAGAGCCGCTGCGCTCGCTCACGCAGCGATGCGTTGATACCTGTGAGCATGCAGGACGAATCATCAACGAGCTGGACGAACTGGTGGCGACCGGTTTTCGTGGCCGCGAGGCCGCCCAGGTAGAGGCCATGCTCGACGAGCTGAACGTTCTCGAGGACGAGACCGACCACAAAGGAATCGAGCTCTCTCGACTGCTGTTCGCCCACGAGGCCGAGATGAATCCCGTTTCGGTGATACTGTTCTACCGACTCATCGAGTGGATTGGCGATTTGGCGGACTATGCCGAGAAGGCTGGCGACCGCCTCCGCTTGCTCATCGCCCGATAGTCGTCACTCATTAAATAAGACACAAACTCTGAGGAGGAGAACTGTGGAGCTCATCACCACATACGGGACGGTGTTCATCGTTATGGCCCTGGTGTTCGGCCTGTACATGACATGGGGTATCGGCGCCAACGATGTCGCCAACGCGATGGGGACGTCGGTCGGCTCCGGTGCTCTCACCGTGATGCAGGCCATCGTCATCGCGGCAATATTCGAGTTCGCCGGTGCTTTTCTGGCGGGTGGCCATGTCACATCAACGATCCGGAAGGGCATCATCGACCCCGCACTGATCATCGACAGCCCGGAAACGCTCGTGTTCGGGATGCTCGCCGCATTGCTCGCGGCCGGTATCTGGTTGATGGTGGCCTCGACCCGAGGCTGGCCGGTTTCGACCACCCACTCCATCGTCGGTGCGGTCGTCGGCTTCGCCCTGGCAGGCATCGGCGTGGATGCGGTGAACTGGGGCAAGATCAGTCAGATCGTCGCGAGTTGGGTTGTGTCACCCGTTCTGGGCGGGCTGCTCGCGTTCCTGCTCATGATGAGTATTCGACGCCTGATTCTCGGCGTCGAACATCCGTTCGAAAGCGCAAAGCGGTGGGGGCCGGTTTACGTCTTTCTAGTGGGTTTCATCATATCGCTCGTAACGATGTTCAAGGGGCTCAAGCATCTTAACCTCGAGTTGTCGGTGAGCATGAGTTTCGTGGCCGCCACCGTAATCGGCCTTGGGATTGCCGTGGTCGGCTGGGCGCTCATCAGAAGAGTCCAGGTGGATCCGATGGCGGATCGCGATTTTCATTTCGCCAGTGTGGAGAAGGTGTTTACGCCAATGATGCTGTTCACCGCATGCGCGATGGCATTTGCCCACGGTTCGAACGACGTGGCCAATGGAATCGGGCCGATGGCCGCGGTCGTGAGTATCGTTCGCAGCGGCGGCGAGGTGGCCCAAAAGTCCGAGCTGCCGCTGTGGATATTGCTCGTTGGAGGAGCCGGCATCGTGGTCGGTTTAGCTACCATGGGTTACCGGGTAATGAAAACAATCGGCACTCGCATCACCGAACTCACGCCGAGTCGGGGATTCTGCGCGACGTTGGCCGCGGCGGCGACGGTTGTCCTCGCATCCAGGACTGGCCTACCGGTCTCGACGACCCATATTGCCGTGGGGGCAGTGGTCGGAGTGGGCCTCGCCCGTGGGGTCGGTGCAATCGACTTGCGGGTTATCGGAGGTATTATCGTTTCCTGGTTGGTTACCCTTCCGGTTGGTGGCGTGCTGGCAGCGCTATTCTTCTTCACCTTAAAAGGTATGTTTACCTAGGCCCGCGCCTAGCCCGTTAGCACATTGGCACCCGTGTAACATATCCGTTGCGGTCACGGCGACTATATCGATTGGAGGGATAGTGACAGAGGCCGAAGCAAGCCGCCAATGACTCTGCAAACAACGCCGATCACGGACGTTAAAATCATTCGTGGGCACTCGATTCCCGCGAACGTGGGTTTTCGTCAAGTCATCGTAACCGGCCCTCCCGACTGCGGCAAAAGCACGTTGGTGCGCTCCCTGGGTGGCTGGCCCGAAGAAGGTTATTTGGATTTAGCTCAGGACAACTGGTGGCTTAGCCGGCTTCTGACCTTCAGACCAAGAGAGGTGCACCTGGGGATCCCGTTCATCGGCTACCGGGAAAGCCACGCGGTGTTTGACGCAGAATGGGTGCCCGAACCCACTGATATCGCCTTCGAGAGAATTCGAATTCCACCAGCCAAGCGGGGATTCTTCAGCGTAAACTGGAGACAACGATACGCATTTGATTTTCAGCTACCCCCAGTTGAACAGGTTTACACGGCAGCCACTGCGAGGGCACGGCCTGATATGCCCGCGACCAGCACAGTTGTCACGCGCGAGCACATAGCGCGCCAGCTTGCCGTTTATGAATTGGTCGCTCTACACATCCACCGCGAAGGCATGATTGTGTATGTCAGACGGGAATTCCAAGGGCCACCGCTGCGCATAGTCGACATTGAGAACGAGCGCTGATTGGCACGGATATTTTACGACCCGGCAACTACTTTGCCTTTGGTCCGTTGGATGAGCCACTGCGTCAACGGTTCACCGCGGACAACTTGTGGCAGCATCCGTTCTCCGTACTGCACGAACGCACCAATCGCTGCGCGGTTCGAGCTGTACACGACATGATGGCCGTCGATTCCGCCGGTGTCTTGCCAAATGCAACCGTTTTCATCGCGGGGATAGTGACCAACGATGAACGGTGTTTTCTTGCTTAGACCGAGCGCCTTGCGAAAACGGCGCGCGTGTTTCTTGGTGTATCCCTCGGGTCGCCCCGGCACTCGCTGCCGGGTCCACGTCAGCTCGTGCACCAGGTGCGGAAATTGGCGTGCATTGAGCATCATTTCCATGTCGAGTTTGCCCTGCGGGGGGCCCGCATGACAGGCACAAAACACCGGCGAGTAAACAATCAGTGGCAATGAGGCATAGATATTCGCCAACCGCTCACGGTATGCATCCCCCCTAAGCTCGACGAGCCGTTTCGACCACAATAATCCTTGCGGAACTCCTAATTTGGTGACCTCCGACGAAAAGCTATCGTGGTTTCCGAGCAGGTAGTAGACGTTGGATGGAAACCGCAGCTTCAAGCAGAAGACCAGGTCCATCATCAACACCGACTCGTCCATGTCGCCTAGATCAGGCCCACTGTCAGGGTGAACCGCATCACCGAGGATAACGAGGACGGCTTCGTTGTTCATTAATGACTGCGCAAGCCCGCTCCAACTCAGCAGCGTCAGCAAGTTGTCGACATTTCCGTGAAGATCGCCGGCCACGACAACCGTCTGTTTGCGCCGTAACTTCACCACCGCCCCGGGTGCTCCGTTCTTATCGGCGAGCCGGCGGGGCTCGTTATCCAGCAGCGCCTGCACCTCAACCAACTGCTGCATCGCCGAATCTGCCGACAGACACTCTGGTGGGCCACCGAGTATCTCGGTAAACAGATCCAGCGCCTCGATTCGACGAACATCGAATTCAGCTTTCCTCTCGTCTTGGTTCTGCAGCGAAAGGTAGGTTTGCGCCTCCGGTGCCGACTCCCGGAACACAAGACTCTTACCGTCATGGTAGACCTCGACTTTGCGCCGCGGGCCTTTGGAGAACTCGGGGAACAGGCTCAAGACCTCCTCGTCCCGGGTGTCGAGAAAGAGACGTTGCCCCTGTGCGAGTCGCACAAAATGTCCAATTCCGCGATAGAACCGGCCCGGATCGAAGACGATCACGTCCTGCGATCCTGTGTTCTGAGGGGCCTGTGGAGTTGTGATGCCGCAATCCACCCGCACTTCGAGGCGTGCGTCGTCGCCCTCGAGCAAATAATCGGCGGATTCAATCGGTACCCGCGCCCCCTTAGCGCCCAGCTTCAACCTGCCCGATTTCTTGAAGGTGGCGTATTCCAGCTCACGGCTACCGCGAAACAAACGAGCAAAAGAGGACGCCTGCTCTATCATGACGATACAGTCCTAACCTTGTACATGGGTGTCAACCCGTGAATTGAATTTCTGAAGTTCAGGGGGAACAGTTTACCCTGAAATTGGGACT
>JAOTWM010000557.1 GCA_029862885.1 Gammaproteobacteria bacterium | reverse complement strand
CCTTGAAGGAGGGTGTCGCGCTTGGAAGCGATACGGTGCCCGTGGGCGCGGCCTCAAAAGAAGGCCGGCCAAATTCTGAGTAAAGTTTCAGATTAACTAGAAAGCACCGATAGTCGATTCCGTACCAGCCGGAAATGTTTTTGAGTATTCGGCCAGCAACAAGGAATTGATCTGGCCGTCGAACTTCCGTGACTAGAGGAATTTCGACTAGATTGCCCACTTCCGGGAGCCATTGTTCCTGAAGGATCTGGCCGTACGCCAGTATTAAGCAGTAGTGTGCTCCCCGAGAGACCGCGACATCGATGATTTTATCGATGCTGGCATCTTCGATTATTTGCCCATGATAAGAATATCGGGACCAAGTGATCGTCAGATCCCGGCATTTAGCAGCCAGCTGAGGACAGCCGATGGCAGAGGAACTGTCCACCAGCCCCAGGATCATCTCGTTTTCGACCATTACTCGAGCCGTTCGAATTCTCCGTGCAGGATTAGATCGCCGGCAACAGGCTCGACGCTTAGACTCTTCAATCTTGGTCGGAGATCGGGTGGAATGCCGTGCATATTGTCCACTGCATGAACGCCGCCGAGAATCATGGGCGCAAGGGTTAATACGAGCTGATCGGCGAAACAACCCAATAATACGCTAGTGATTACCTTGGCGCCTCCTTCCACCATGACCGAGCCGACGCCCCGGTCAACGAGACACCTGAACACATTTGACAAGTCGACGCGACCACCGCTACCGGCTGCAACCCGCACTACCTGTACCCCGGCATCTGCCAGTCGCGCGGCCCTGACCGGACACGCGCTTTCCGTCGTAAAAATTATCGGCTCCGTATTATCATGATGCAAAACGTGTGCATCCGGCGGCGTGCGCAGCCGGGAATCAACAATCACTGGTGTTGGGTCATTGCCGCCTACAAGCCGGACATTGAGCCTGGGGTTGTCTACGAGCACTGTAGTTACGCCGACCAAGATCGCGTCGTGAATTGAGCGTAGATGGTGGGTAAAGACTTGACAGGCGCTGTTACTGATTCGGGTTTTGCTACCAGCATTTGCGGAAACACACCCGTCGAGGCTTTGAGCGTAAGTCAGAGTAATTCGAGGACGCGAGAAATGATGCTTTGACGGGGCTCGATTAAGGACACCGCTTACCAAGTTCAATACATGAAGACCACCATCGACTTCATCGTCGAGCGGCGGTTTTTTTTCTGGATGTAGCAACGTGTTCTCTTAAATCGATGGAAAACTACTAGAGTAAATGCGCCATTTTTTCCTTCTTAGCCTGTAAGTATGACCGATTAAACTTATTTCTGGATACCTGGACCGGAACACGACCCGCAACGACAACTCCGTAATTCTCGAGGGCAAACATCTTTTGTGGATTATTGGTAAGCAGTCGAACGGATTCAATGCCAAGTCGTTGAATCACACGAAAAGCAACTTCGTAGGATCTAAGGTCAATCGGGAGACCCAGCTTCACATTGGCTTCCACTGTGTCCAGTCCGCCGTCCTGGAGAGCATAAGCCTCAATCTTGTTGAAAAGCCCAATACCCCGACCCTCCTGTTGAAGGTGGACTAGAACTCCGATTCCCTGAGTTTCGAAATAATCGAGAGCCGCAGCAAGCTGCTGGTCACAGTCGCAGCGTAATGAATGCAGACCACCTCCGGTAGTACATTCTGAGTGAATTCGTACGGGCACGTCTTCGCGGCCTTTTACGCTGCCTTTAGTGACGACCAGATGTTCATTCCCATTCTCCTGACGTACGGCCTGTATCTGAAAAACCCCATGTGAGGTAGGCAGGAGAGCTGGAGCAGAAAATTTCAGATCCGGGATTCGAGATACCGGGATTCGAGATAAGGGGTCAGTTATATTTGGCATATTCGAGAGGATAACGTAGGTGAATGGCATGGATAAACTTAAGGAAAATTGGCACCTGTACGGCGCGGCAACCAGTTAGCCTAGAGCCTTTTGATAGCTACGACAAGCTGCCCGGTACGGCGCCCCGTTTTGTAGACAGCCAGGATCCAAAGCTTTCTGGCAGGAGGATAGTGCAAGGAGGCCTGGGTGAAGCAGACACGGTTTGCCGAGCAGCAGAACGTCGGGATTCTGAAGGCAACGGAGGGGGTAGTTTTAGTGAAGGATCTCTGCCGCAAGCAACGGGTCTCCGATGCGACAAGCTATAACTGGAAGGCTGGGTACGCCGGGCTGGTGGTGACGGAATCGAAGCGCTCGCGAGGGCTGGAAGCCGAGACTGTGCTGTGGAAGAAGATGTATGCGGGTCTGGCCGTGACGAACGAGGCGTCGCGAACAGTCCTCAACCGAAAGCCCTAAGGCCGTCGGAGCGCCGAGGCGCGGTGCGCGTGATGCACGAGACGCAGGGGTTGTCGTTGACTTGGGGCTGCACCGTGCCGCGGTTTTCTCAAACTGCCTATTACCGAACGCGAATGGATTGAGCTGTAAAGAATCGGCCGGTTGTCGATGGTTTGAACAAGTCGTGGAAGGGCATGGCTGGTGGGGCTAATGAAAAGCGCATGACCCGCTGCGATTCGAGGGCCAGGGCTGGAACTACAAACCAATCTATCGCGTATTTTGCGGGATGCAGTTGAACTTACCCAGATGATCTGTTTCGATACCAATGCTATCTTTGCAATGTATGAAGTGTAAAATATGAATTGAACTACTGAATGTGATTTGCCGTGTTTAAAGCCGGCCATTAGCGGTGCAACTCGCAAGAGGGTGGACACAAACTCAGTGTTAAAGTAAAAATTGCATGTAATCGCCGATACAGTTTTAGGCTTTAGGCCCATGATGAATGCCACGGGAAATTTGCCTGACAGTCAAGAGTCTAAGAACACTGCGAGCAGCTATCTTATGGTCGCGGGGTTTTCGCATGTTCGACGCATTGACCATTCAGTTCATAAATGACAACTTTTGACCCCAGCGTCGCTTGGCCAAGCGGACCAATGGGTGTCCTGGTCGAGGCTGCCTATCATAGTGATCCGAATATCGCCTCGCAAAAGTGGGAATGTTGGAAACCGAATAATCTCGACTTGGACACGATCGATTGGCAGACAGCCAGATTACTTGCGCAAGCGGCAACAATTCTGTCCAGCCGCGGGATTGAGTCGACAAATTTGGCGACACAGAAAGTAATAAAACGATTTGAATGGGCGCTAGGTGAAAACCAACTTCAAAATGTCCGCCCGTTATTGAATGCTTCGGCACAGGCAGGGATTCCAATCATGGTGTTCAAGGGTGCGGCGATGCACCTGTCCGGCTTTGCGGATGGTGCTCCTCGTCTAATGGCTGATATCGATA
>JAOTWM010000556.1 GCA_029862885.1 Gammaproteobacteria bacterium | reverse complement strand
ACTGACAGGATAATCGCGACCGGGTGCAGGTTTACGACTTCGGAAAACAACAATGGCACCAAGAGGTTTCCGTCAAGCGCTTGAATCACGAGGTAGGCGCCGATGACCCAGGCGAAATCGCTGCCCCAGCCCCACTGAAACCACGCGATTACGACCACCGGGATCGTCACCACAGCAGCGCCGACAAACGGAATCAACACGGATAATCCCACCAACACACCGAGCAACATCGCGTATTCCATGCGAAAAAAGCTAAAGGTCGCGAAACTGGCGGAGCCCACCGCTAGGATTTCCCAGAACTTCCCGCGTATGTAATTGCCAATCTGACGGTCTACGTCGGTCCAAACCTGCGCCGCCAGATGGTGCTCACGGGGTAGATATCCGGTAAACCACTCGATTATTTGCTGCTTATCCTTAAGAAAGAAAAACACCAATATCGGAAACAAGATCGCGTATACCAACAACGTAATTACACCCACCACCGACGCCATCGACAGCGACAGCACGCGTTGCCCTAGTTGCGCGAGTTCGAAGCGAATCGCGATGATCGCCTCCTGCATCTGCGCCGCAGAAATGACATCGGGATAGCGCTCAGGGAGCTGCATGAGCACTTTCTGACTTTCGCTGATAATGGCCGGGATTTGCTGGAACAGCTGAGTCGCCTGCTTCGACAACAACGGCAACAACCCAAATAGAATGAGAATAACGAATATGAAAAACGCGCAGAACACAATCAATACGGCCAGCAATCGCGGGAGCTTGGCCCGCTGCAAGGCACGGACAATGCCTTCCAACAAGTAGGCGACGATGACTCCGGCAATAATCGGTGCCAGCATATTGCCCATCACGATTATCACCGCGAATAGGAGAATCAAAAACAACGCGAGGAAGACCACCTGCGGGTTGGAAAAATGTCGCCGAAACCAATCGGTGATCACTTGCATCGCGACAACTCCAGATCGGGTTTACGCATGGGTCCGGTCCGATAGAGGCGGGTCATCGGCAAACAATTCTGTGAGTTTTTGGCCCGGATCCGGCGCTCGCATGAAGGTTTCACCCACCAAGAAACAGTCAACGCCATTGTCACGCATGAGCTTCACGTCGTCGCGTGTTGCGATGCCACTCTCGGTAACCACCGTGCACTGCTTCGGCACCTTTGGCAATAGGTCCAATGTCGTGCTCAGGTGCGTGTCGAAGTTGCGCAAGTTACGGTTGTTGATGCCGAGCAACGCTGGCTCGAGCCGTAACGCGCGATTCAACTCAGACGCTTCGTGTATCTCCACCAGTACATCCATGCCGATATCCTGCGCCGTGCGATATAGCAATTGGAGCGACGCATCGTCCAGTGCCGCCACGATCAATAATACACAATCGGCGCCTAGCACCCGCGATTCGTAGAGCTGATACGAATCGGTGATAAATTCTTTGCGCAACACCGGTAACGAACACGCACTCCGCGCCTGATCCAGAAACTCGTCCGCGCCCTGGAAAAATCGCTCGTCGGTCAATACCGACAGGCACGCCGCACCCCCATCTGCATAACTACGGGCGAGCGCCTTCGGGTCGAAGTCATCGCGTATCAATCCTTTGCTGGGAGACGCTTTTTTGATTTCGGCGATAACACCGGCTTGACCACTTTGGATCCGAGCACGAATCGCGTCAACAAATCCGCGGGGCGGCGGTGTATCGAGCAACCGCTCACGAAGCGTGGTAAGCGGCGTTTGTTGAGCGCGCCGTGCGACCTCGTCAACTTTATGGGCAAGTATCTTGTCTAATATGTCTACACCTGCACTCACGGTAATTCTGTGCCTCAATATTCGCTGTGTCGCACCAGTTGGCGGCGCACGTCATACTTAGTCCGTCTTGATACTATTCGTAAACGCGACAAACTGCTCGAATTTTTCTGCCACAGCACCACTTGCCAATAGTTTTTGTGCGCGGGCCACGCCTTCGATTACGCTATCGGCCAGATCCGCCGCGTAGATCGCGGCGCCACTATTGAGCGCGACAATATCGCGCGCCGCCGATGTTGCGTTCGCATAGACATCGTTAATGAGTTGCAGGCTCTCGGCGGAATCCCCGACCACGATCGAGTCAAGTGTGGTGCGGGTCAGGCCGAATTGCTCAGGGCTCACCGTATAACTGCACACTGCACCGTCTCGGAGTTCCACTACGTGGGTATCGGCGCTGATGCTGATTTCATCCATCCCATCCGCAGCGTGCACGACCAATACATGGTGACTGCCGAGTTCCGCCAACACCTGAGCGAGCGGCTCCACCAACTCGTCGCTGAATACGCCCAGCAGTTGATTCTGCGCACCGGCGGGATTGGTGAGAGGACCCAATACGTTGAAAATCGTGCGCACACCGAGTTCCCGGCGCGGCCCGATCGCATGCTTCATAGCGCCGTGGTGCCGCGGCGCAAACATGAATCCGACGCCTATTTCATTGATGCAGCGCGCCACTTGTGCCGGATCGAGATCGATGCGCGCACCGGCGGCTTCTAATACGTCGGCGCTGCCCGATTTGCTGGATACGGACCGATTGCCGTGCTTGGCTACTTTAGCCCCGGCCGCAGCCGCCACGAATGCGCACGCGGTGGAGATATTGAAGGTGTTGCGGGAGTCTCCTCCGGTACCCACGATATCCACCAGATGCGGATCGCTGACTTCCACCCGCGTCGCGAGATCCCGCATGACCCGCGCCGCGGCGGCAATCTCCTCGATCGTCTCACCTTTCATTCGCAGCGCCACCAAAAACCCACCGATCTGCGCTGCCGTGGATTCACCCGTCATAATGGCACGCATCACATCGAGCATATCTTCGGCGTCTAGATCAACGCCATCGATAACGGTTTTGACGGCAGTTTGTATATCCATCGATAGTTTCGAGTGTTTTAGAATAAGATCACAAGTCGATTTGGCGTTTCTAGGTTAATCGGCTCCGCGGCCTGAAGTAACAAAATTCCGCAGCAGGTCATGTCCATATTGCGTCAAAATCGATTCGGGATGGAATTGTACGCCTTCTACACGATGCTCTAAATGCCGCACCCCCATGATTTCCCCGTCGTCTGTCCAGGCCGTTATCTGCAAACAATCCGGCAACGAGGCACGCTCTGCCACCAGCGAATGATAACGGGTAGCCTGAAATGGATTTTGCAGCCCTTCAAATACACCGCTGCCGTCGTGATAAATCATCGAGGTTTTGCCATGCATGAGCTGCTTGGCGTAAACGATGCGGCCGCCGTAGGCCTGGGCGATGCTTTGGTGCCCGAGGCACACCCCCAGCATTGGAATATCCCTGCCGAAGTGTGTTACGACATCGAGCG
>JAOTWM010000555.1 GCA_029862885.1 Gammaproteobacteria bacterium | reverse complement strand
CCGAGTCAACATGTCCCGTCCCAGATTGTCGGTGCCCAGCACGTGTTCTCCGCTCCACTCCTCGTATTCCTGACCTACGATTTCCGACTCACCGAACGGCGTAAGGACCGGCGCAAAAAGGGCGACGAAGACGTACAAGAGAATGACCACCAACCCAAACTTCGCGCTCAGCGGCGCTTTTTTTATTTCGCGCCATGCGTCCGTCCATTTCTTATCTCGGGGCGGCGGCGGCGCGACCGCGTCTGCGGTTTGTCCCAGAGTGCTGTTTGGTTCGTTCATCGTGGGTGTAACAATCTTGGATTGGTCACGATCGATAAGATATCAGCAGTCAGGTTCAGCAACACATACGTGGCCGCAAAAATTATACTACATGCCTGCACAACCGGAATATCGCGAGTCCGCACCGAGTCTACAATCAACTGGCCGAGCCCCGGATACACGAACACCACCTCTACTATCACCACGCCGACAATCAGATAAGCCAGGTTGATCACAATCACGTTGACGACCGGCGCCCAGGCGTTGGGTAACGCATGGTGCACGATGATTCGTGAACGCGACATTCCTTTGAGATTCGCCATCTCTATATAGGGGCTGGCTAAAAGATTAATAATTGCGGCGCGCGTCATACGCATCATATGGGCCACCACCACCAAAGTCAGCGTCGCGGCGGGCAATACACAACGGTATACCCGTTCCCAAAGTGTCGTCTCCGGACCGACATTCGCCAAACTTGGAAACCAACCGGCCGTCACCGCGAAAATCAAAATCAATATATAGGCAACAAAAAACTCCGGGAAAGAAATGGAGGACAGAGTAACGATGTTCACGCTACGGTCGTAAATACTATTGCGATACAATGCCGCCAGAATTCCTAGCACCAGCGCCAGCGGCACGGAGATCAGTGCCGCCATCAAAGCGAGAAACAGCGTATTGGCGAAACGAACGCCGATGAGTTCGGAGATCTCGCGGCCATTGGCAATAGACACCCCGAAATCGCCTTGCAGCATCCCTCCTAGCCATTTGAAATAACGCTCATGGGGGGGAAGATCCAGGCCCATTTGACGCTCTAACGCGGCAACGGTTTCCGGCGTCGCGGACTGCCCGAGAATGGCTTCCGCCGCATTTCCCGGCAGCGCTTCCACGCCCAGGAATATGATCAGCGAAACAGCGAACAAGGTGAGGAGGCCCAGCCCAAGGCGCTGGGCCACCATTTTGAGGATCTTATCCACTACCGATATGCGCTAGGTCGGCTTTAGCTAGGCCGGTTTATGCAAACCACCAGCGCTCCGCCCATTTGTGCCCGTCGTTTGCCCAGTTACCCGCCATCTGCTCATCGTGCGCCACCTTGTCACTAGTGGCAAACAGGTAATTGTTGAACAACGGCACCATCACCCCGCCTTCATCGCTGACCAGCCGCTGCATCTCCACATACATACCGCGGCGTTTGGCATCGTCTAGCTCGGCTCGCGCCGCGACCAGCAGCTTGTTGAACTCCGGATGCTTCCAGCTGGAGTCGTTCCATTCCGCGCCCTCGGCGTACGCGGTGGAGAACATCCAGTCCTCGGTCGGTCGGCCACCCCAATAACACATAGCCCAGCCCCGATTATCCGTGTTCCAGACATTGGCCCAATAACCGTCATTGGGCTCACGCACCACGTTAATCGTGATACCGGCCTTGGCCGCATGCTCTTTGAACAACACCGCCGCGTCCACGGCGCCGCCAAACGCCGCATCCGCCGCACTGAGATCGACGGACAGTTCGGACAACCCAGCCTGTTTCAGGTAGAACTTCGATTTGTCGGGATCGTAGCTCTTTTGCGGCAACTCCGCGTCCGTAGCACGATAACGATTCGCCTTGCCGATGGGGTGGTCGTTACCGATATAGCCGTGACCACGCAAGATGGTTTGCAACATCGCCTCACGATCCAAGGCGTATTTCAACGCCAAGCGGATGTTATTGTCGGTGAACGGTTCCAGATTAGTACGCATGGGAATGGAATAGTGTCCATTACCACTGGTCTCCTCGACCTTCACGCTCTTATTGCGTTCCAGCAGGTGCAGGGTCTTGATATCGCACCGATCCATCATATGGATCTCACCGGTGCTAAGCGCATTGGTACGAGCCGCAACATCGGCGATGACAATCATTTCCACTTCGTCAAAATGGGCTCGGCCTTCCATATGGTAATTCGGGTTTCTCTTAGCCGTCATGCGCACACCGGGCTCATAACTTTGCATGGCATAAGGGCCCGTACCGACGCCGGACTGCCAATCCACGCCGTCATCTTTCGCCGCCAAAATGGCCAAGTGATAGTCGCTCATCAAATACGGAAAATCCGCGTTACCACCGGTCAAAGTCACGACCACATTGTTGCCATCGGCTTTGATGTCCTCGATCGGATCGACAATCGGTTTGGCCGCAGAGCCGGAGTCTTCGCCACGGTGATGGTTCATGGTCGCCACTACATCGTTGGCGTCCAGCGTCTTGCCGTTATGGAATTCAACGCCTTGGCGAAGTTTAAATGTCCATGTCTTCGCATCCGGTGTTGCCTCCCAACTTTCCGCCAAGTTCCCAATCAATTCGTTTTTGTTATCGATTTCGGTGAGATGATTAAGACGCAGGTAAGCCGAACCGTTCATAAAATCGTTTTCGTAGGTGCCGGGATCCAGTGAATCGGTGGTGGAACCGTGTCCAATACCGGCAACAAATTTTCCACCTTTTTTGGGTGTCGCTGCATGGGCGGTGCCGCTTACTATCGACGGAACCGTGACCGCAAGCCCCAAGGCGGACGTGCGCGCGAGGAATTCGCGTCGCGAAATCTTACCGTGCTGTAAAGCAAGTTCTAAATTCTTAATTTCACTCATGTCTCTACTCCAATTCGGAAAATAGTGAAGCACTTATGTTGATGAAGCCGTAAAACGAATGGCTGTAGCTTCCCCGATACCGTGACCGTGATAGTGGTTTTTAGCAGCCTTGGGTACCCCTGCCCGTGGTTACTTGACTGATTTTACAACAAATTACTAACCGGGTGCATCGTCACGAACATCGCTGCAGATTACTTGACCGGCATTTGAACGCACAGCATATTAAGTTCAATAAATTCATATGGTTACTGACATGATTCGGTCGAACTTAATCGTTGTCGACGATCTAGGCATTTGGCACCGCCGCGAACCGAAAAACATCTCGACCGGCGACGGCAAACGCCCCCTGTAACAACACTGTGAATATGAGTGACCTCGCGCCGCTCCGGTCTGCGCTCAGATACGCGAATATCAATCCAGCAAGAAGCAGCTTGAAGGGACGTGGATCATTGACTATAAGAGTATTAG
>JAOTWM010000554.1 GCA_029862885.1 Gammaproteobacteria bacterium | reverse complement strand
AAGGCCTGGGGAATGAAGCTTGCGAAGACCCGAGGACACAAACGCGCCGTGATCGCCGTGGCAAGAAAACTCGCAGTCATCCTCCACCGCATGTGGATCGATGACACCCAGTTCCAATGGACTGCGGAGGCAACAAGGTCATGAAATAACCGCTGCCCCCGACTCCAGAAGATGCGTCCTGACGCGGACGTGGTCCGGATCAAGCCGTAGATGGCTGCTGTGCCTTAAAGCACGTCCAAAAGCGTGGCTCTCCGCACCGTCTGACCTATGCCTGCAGCGGCTGGCCAACACCAGTACCGACTGCGTAGAGGAGCGTGACCCGCACCAGAACGCGACCAGTACATTCTACAAAACTTGGGAAGTTGACTTACAGGCCCGATCAGAGGAGCGGCTATCTACCCCGGCGGACTCGCGGGGTAGACACATAACATAGCGCCGTGATCGAAAGCTTCCCCGACGCCCCCTGGTGCCGACGCACTTCCGCTTACTGGGCGGGCAAGTCAGAGTTAAAGCTCACCGCAACTATCGCCCAGGTACCGCCAGGTGGTCGCCTGAATACGACCAGCTGCTTCCCTTGGTCGGTGGTCTTGTCGGTGAATACCATGTCATAGCTGCTCGTGCCGTAACCGATATTTCCTTCTCCCGACACCGTTATGTTGGAAAATGTGAGTTTCTCAAGAGGCGGGAAGGCCTGCCCCAGCGCGAGGATATCTGCCTGGCCGACGACCATCGGGGCGTTTGGCGGCTGAAAGACCGCATCATTCGCGTATTGCTGCGCCCAGGTTTCCATGTCCCCAGCGCCAAAGTCGCGGGCGGTGGCTTCGACCATACCGCGTAACGTTGCCTCGTCTTCAGTCGTAAACTGCACGGGTTGGGGTTGGCAACCAGTAATCGCGAAGAATACTAGGGCCAGGAGGCCAATAGTTTCATGATTCATAGAACTACCTCATGTCTGATAACTGATAAAGGATTCGATTTCGGACAACGGCAGCCGAATTACGATGTTACAGCCGACCGGCTGTTTTCAAGTGTATAGCGGTCGTTCAAATACACTGAAGCCAAGCGAGTTGAGCGGCTGATAACGGCCACTAGCAGCCTGTCAACATCATAGCAGGCGAACGGCTAGTTTTGGCCAGAGAGAGACGAAGAATGCGGGGGGCGAATGGATAGCCCCCGCGTCCTTTCCGCGCTGCGGTTAATGGCTCAATTACTGCAAGTTGCTGAATATCCCATCCGAGTGTCGCGAAATGTAGGTGCCAATCTTGCTGTCGCGGGCGTCACGTTCGTCCTCGTCCGGCCACCGAGCTTCGATCAGTTCTTGCGTAATCTCAAACGCCTCTTCCATTGCAGCGAGTGACTCGTATTCGGTGATAGTGACGAATTCCCGGCTATCGCCCGTAAAATAATGGCGCAGAAATACCCGGCTCAATACTTTCGGATTGTTTTCCGTGGCCTCCCGATTCTCGGCAAGCATTTCCAGCAATTCCTCCATCGATCCGTCGTCGGGAACAACGACATAGTTCGTCACAACGAGAAATATACTTGGCTGTGCATCAGAGTCGTCTTGCGCAATTGCGTTGCTCGATAAAAAGAGAGCCGAGATTGTCAAGAGTGTAACTTGCAAAAGTGTTCTATTTATTTTCATTGTTATTTTCCCTTTACGTGGTGATTTAAGATCAAATTTGGGCAGGGCAGCCATCAGTACCTTACGCCATTCTCTTAGAATGTCGATCATTTGTATTGGGTCACAAGCAGACTATTTGCCTGATATTACGCCAATGTCCGTTTTGGGGGTTAAAGCAGTCATTCAGTCGCTGTTGGAACAATGAGGAAATCAGGCCATCTTTCGAATGTCCGCTTTCACCATCAGCGGTCATTCAACAATCGCAAAATACGGCGATTTCAGAGGCAGCTAACGGCCAATAGCAGCCATTAGATGACTGCTGATATGGCGGCAAACAGCAACACAAGAAAGAGTGCAGAAATTGCCACTTCCGGCCACGGACTCGCGCGCCGTGAATTTAATTTGAGCACTACGACTTCAAGCGCAACCAGAATGGCCACGATTCCAAGAACGATTAGCCCGGTCTCGGTTGTCACTAGATCGGAGTACCGGCCCAGAAACAGTACAAGTAGGACGACAACAAGTCCGAGAATCGTCCCCACAACGTACTTAGCGATTCTTCGTGACCGGGCGATTCTCTGCTGCGCAACTAGTCGCCGACGATCCAACTCCGCATTGATTTCGTCAAGTTCAGTCACAAATCGGGTCTGCGCAATCTCTCAGTGAGCAATAATTTGCGAGAGGCTGGTATGGGTCAGCAGCAGTCTGCCAACAGTTTAACGCCTGGGCGGCTGCTTACGAGAGCACACCGGCCGCTCGGATAATTCAATCGCGACCGTCTCAGAACGTCCAGAAGCGGTCATTTTCCTTCCACCGTGATCAGTCGAAGTTTGGCACGTGCGCAACATCCTGTGCGTTGACCCAAATGGTTGCGTTGTCCGTACGATCTTTCGTCTTAATCATTACGCTCAAGGGTAAGAATTTCTTTCGGTACGTGTCAGCTCGAATATCTTGTAACACCAGACACCAGGCAGTCGTATCTCGCCGTGAATAAAGTCGTGATAAGGTTCCACAGCTTCAGCCGGGACGGTACGTCATTCTTTTGATGACATTTGCGTACCTCCTGTAAGGCGAACTGCTAAAGAGCCTCTGGCTGTCCAGCAAAGAATTTTTTCAACATTTCCACTCGGGCTTTATCCGCTACCGGTATCGGCCTGTAATGATCGCCCAGTTCCATTGTCACCGGACTGCCCGGCTCAAAAGCTGGCCACGGCGCCAAGCCGCTTCCGTTGGGATCTCCCGTGGTGACGAAATTCACGTAGTAGGAGGACATCGATTCGGCGATCTGGTGATCGATGGCCTCGAACGGGCGCGGTGATTTGTCCAATGTGTTCAGGAAGTACGGGATTTCGGAACAGTGAAACGCGCCCCAACGATCTATCTCAGGACCCGGAATAGCATGTGTCCAGTAATAGGTGAACACTTTGGTTTTGGAGGTCTTGCTGCGATCCAGACCCCACAAATACATGCTGGTTCGTTCATAGTCGCGCATGACCGCGTTCATCGCCGCGGGGGCGTCCGCGTCTGACGCGACGGGGTAGAGTTCAAAGACCTGCCCTGCCCAGTCACCGAAAAGGTCCCGTACCTTTTCCCGAAATTGGGCCGCGTCCACATCCGGATTCGGCCTGGCGCCATATTCATCCATATCTATGCCGGTAAGGAAGGCGACGTCGTTTTGTTTGCCTTTGGCAAAAGTGTCGGAGAATCCTTCCGGAAT
>JAOTWM010000553.1 GCA_029862885.1 Gammaproteobacteria bacterium | reverse complement strand
GGACCATTTCTTCGCCGCCGCATGGATCGCCAGATAGACGACTTTCATAGCGGCCTGGTCATGCGGAAACACCTTACGATTGTTGATCGCCTTACGGATCACGCTGTTCAAGGATTCGATCGCATTGGTGGTGTAGATCACCTTACGGATATCCTCCGGATAATCAAACAAGGTAATCAGATTTGGCCAGTGCCGGCGCCAGCTTCGGCTTCATCCAGCCGCTTGCTTTTACGTCGTCTCTTGGTAAGGTTACGCATCTGTGGCTCCTGTCTTTCGTTGATGATTTCTTTGCCAAAACAAATCTCATCAAAGATTTGGAGCCACTTCAAATTTCAACTAGGTTTGGGACACCCTCACAGAAGATGACACACGATGACTAAAGTCCGTCACATTCTCGTCACACTGTATTTAGATCGATCCAAGGTGAATGAACATCACGATCCTACAACATGACATCTCGATGAGTATATCGCGGTGTACTGATGCAAACTAACTACAGTGCCCGACAATGACACGATGGGTCAGAAGATGACAGTTGTTCGTCGCATTAAATAGTCGAGCCATTCTTAATTTGAACAACTACGGATCGCAAACACCGATCCATACATTCATGAATTCAAGACGGCCGACCATCGCCGTGTTCATTAGGAACAAAAGTAGTGGTCGAGTTCGCAGGCCTGTTGAAAGCGGACAGAGACGACCGTCTCACAGGCTGTTCCAATAATCGGGCCTTCGAGGTCCGGCGTGCCGTAAGGCGAAAACCGCCGTCGATCACAATCGTCACTCCTTTATATATATAGCGGGAGTAGGGCGTTAGTTCGACTGTCTCTGTGCATCGTCATGCATTCCTTTGATTATTGACGATTCGCGTGTCCCCCATAATCGCTCGGGATTACCCGTGGCAGACCCGAGTACCAGGGCAAATAATCGATTCACATTCCACGCAAACGGAGGTTAATCGGCGTGTATGGCCATCGCATGGCTGCCTTTCTGTCCCGAATATTCATGCAGCCTTCGGAAGATAGAAATGGTGAAGGCCATGGACGGCCGGGACTTCGACAACGTTGCAGGGTTCCGCTGCTCGTACGGGACGACCGTCCAGCGCGTCGCGATCCAAGGACTGGTGTGTTCGCCACGGATGGTAGTAATCCAGATACGACGACATAAGTCTCTTGAGATGCCGCTCATTGAGCACGATGACGTGGTCGAGAAGTTCTCGGCGTAGCGTCCCAATCACTCGTTCCACATAGGCGTTTTGCCATGGCGACGCGGGTGCCGTGACGACGTCGTCGATACCCAGACTTTCAATCCTCCGCGTAACCCGCTCGCCGTATATGCCATCGCCATCACGAATTAAATAACTGGGAGCAGCATCAAACGGAAACGCTTCGACGATTTGTTGCGCCGTCCACTGCGCCGTAGGATGTTCCGTCACGTTGAAGTAGACAATTCGCCGGCGGTCGTGGGCAAGCACGATGAAGACGAACAACGCCCGAAACGCAGCAGTCGGGACGATGAAGAAGTCGATTGATACTAGATCTCGAACATGCTGATCTAGGAATGTTCTCCACGTAGGCGACGGCTGTCCGGCTCGCTTGGGCCGATACTTTTCTACCGTTGACTTGGCAACGTCGATTCCAAGCATCGCCAGCTCAGCGACGATCTTCGGCGAGCCCCAGGTCCGATTGGCTTTCCCACATCCGCCCAATGAGCTTTCTGAGCTCTCGCGAGATCCGAGGTCGGCCTGGCTTAGCCGACTGACTAAGCGCGCGCCAGTAGTCGCGGAATCGCTTTTTCTGTCAGGTCGTTACGGTCCTGGGCTGGACAAAGTACAGAGCCACGCGCCAACCCGACCAAAATTTCGCTATGACCCACCAGAGCAGCCGGTCAGCAGTCGTAATTAGTGGCCTGCGTCCCGATGTCCGATATAGGAACAACTGATTCCGCAGCGCCGCATTTTCCGCCTGCAAAGACAGCCGCGACCGGACAGATGTAGTCAGCAAAGTCAATTCGTGAATGGCCGGTTTGGGCTGCGAACTACGGAAGTTATCCCGTTGGGCTAAAATGCCCGCTCGATACTAAAACCGGTAATTCAAGCTCAAAAGCCTGCGGCACGGTTTAACCTACAGATCTAATCCGCTCTTGTAGGCCAATCACTACAATAGCCACGCATTGACTAGAATGAGAGGCCCCGCATCAGGATATTTCACGCAACTGTACTGCCCCATTGCCGCGTTTCTTGCAGATAGCATATGCTCTATACCTCTTATACTTGCCGGGCAAAACACCGCCCGCTCAGCCGAATCCGATCCGAATCAAAATAATGTGATGGGAATTCGTGCGGGCTTGATTGAATTTGATCGGACGTCGAAGCCGCGCTCCGTACAAATCTAATTTTGAACGGAGGCACATCATGAGTGAGTTTGTTCTCGTCGATACAGACATCTTGTTCTTTCTTCATTCCCGCCCCACGGGCCCATCGAAACCAAGCTTTGTTTTTTTGAATGCCTTGACCGGCTCGACCGACCTCTGGGAGGCGGTGATTGCGCCCGAGTTAAGGCTGCAAGGATTCGGTACGCTGACATATGACTACCGCGGCCAGGGCCAAAGCCGCTACGGAGCAACGGCAAGCCTCGACCCGGCAGAAATTACCGCCGATCTTCGTCGGTCTTTCCATTGGTGGACTGTTTGCCATCGAAGCCTTGCTGAGCGGCGTTGAGGCAGCGAGACTGGTTTTGATTAACACGCTTCGCAAGCCCTGTGTGCGTTTGGATTGGATTAACCAAGCGATGGGCCGGTTGGTCGCCGCCGGAGGTTTTCCATTACTGCTGGACGCCATGCTGCCAATGCTGGTGAATCCCGACAAGCTGGCCGAGATGCGGGATGCGCGCCTCGGTTCAGCGCCCTACATTCCGGCCAGCGACGATGATCCTGCATACCGTTTGATGACCGGTGGCGCTTCGGCCAACTGGGACGTCCCCTATGAAGACCTCAGCGTTCCGGTTCTGATCCTGAACGGCCTTCAGGACCGGGTGTTTCGGTTGGCTCTATTTTAGATTCAATCTTAGTCATCGAGGTATCGAAAATTTGTTAGCTGAACGGGGTATTGCCATTAGCTATGAATCCATTCGGCTATGGTGTAATAAGTTTGGTCCTGAGTATGCGCAGAGGTTGAAGCGTCGGCATCGGGGTTACGGCGATACCTTATTCATTGACGAAGTCTTTGTGAAGATCGGTGGTAAGCATTACTTGTGGCGAGCGGTTGATCAGGATGGTGACGTGGTTGGAGTGCGGGCGTTTAATTGGATAGTGTGAGCCGTTCACAGTTGTAGTTCGAGCCGGCGTGCTAGCGAGGGATCG
>JAOTWM010000551.1 GCA_029862885.1 Gammaproteobacteria bacterium | reverse complement strand
AATTTGGTATAGGGTGAACGGTCGCCACCACTTTGCTTCAGGTAGAACACCACTGATTGTCATACATGGCGGCCCAGGGTTTTCTCACCATTACCTTCTATCCTTGGTTGCATTGGCCGAAGAGCGGCCAGTCATTTTCTATGACCAACTGGATAGCGGTAATTCCTTGCGCCCAAATGATTCGGAAAACTGGACCGTTGAGCGCTTTGTCAGTGAGGTTGGCGCATTACGAAGTTGGCTTGGTCTGAACCAAATCTTGATATTAGGTAGTTCATGGGGTGGAACCATCGCTGCAGAGTATGCGATGACTCAACCATCAGGACTCAATGGGATAGTGTTGGCTAGTCCGGTAATTAACACCCCACGTTGGATCGAGGACTGCACCGAGTACCGCAATCAACTTCCGCAGGACGTCAAAGAAACTTTGGATAAACATGAGGCCGCACGCAGCTACCTTAGCGACGATTATCAGGAAGCGGTGATGGTTTTCTATAAACGCCACCTGTGTCGTATGGATCCATGGCCATGGGAGATCGAAAAGTCTTTTCAACTTTTTAATTACGATCTTTACCAGGCGATGTGGGGACCTGCGGAATTCACTGCGACAGGGTCTCTAAAAAATTATGATGGCGACACGCGACTGTCGAAAATTTCGGCGCCGACTCTATACACCTGCGGCGAATTTGATGAGGCTTCACCTTCTGCTTGCAAAAACTTTGCAGCAATGACTCCAAACGCGATGCTCCATGTCTTAAATGGATGCTCTCATCTCGCCCATTTGGAGAAACCATCCGAATACCTAACAGCCGTAAGAGAGTTTTTTGTAGGCATTGGCGTGTGACTCGAATTGCTATAAAGGACGACCAATGACTTATTCTTACGCTGCTCGAGTTATGTATATCGATATTGAACTTCTGACGACGATGAGGTAACTCTGGATGGCTATATCAAGTACACAAAAACAGGATCGATCTACGGAGTTGCCGCCGTCGACCCATCCGTTGGATCCCCTCAACGCCGACGAGATACGAACAACAGTAGCCTTGTTGCAGGACGCAGGTATTGCCCACGACAAAACTCGTTTTATTACCGTCACCCTTGAAGAGCCGATGAAAGATGTATTGCTCGAGTGGATACCTGACGATGTGCTCGAGCGACAGGCATTTGCTGTGTTGCTAGACAACACCGACGGCAACACCATCGAGGCGTTGGCATCGTTGACTCAACAAAAGATACTAAAGCACGAACACATCCCTGACGTTCAGCCGGCGATTGTGTTAGACGAGTTTTTTGAGTGTGAGGAAGCGCTTAAGCAGGATAAGGATTTTCAGGAAGCACTGCGTAATCGTGGCATTACTCATTTTGAGTTGTTGATGATCGATCCGTGGTCGGTAGGCGACTATGGCGATGAACCTGAACAGGGTCGCCGCTTGGCTTGCGCTCTGGCTTGGACGTGTAAAGAGGCTGGGGAAAACGGCTACGCGCATCCTGTATTGGGACTTATGGCTTGGATTGATCTTAACACTATGAAGGTGATCCGGGTTGAGGATAGTGGTGTGGTGCCAATACCGGGACAATCTGGCAACTACGCCGCACGTTACTTCGAGGGCAAGTTTCGCGAGGCGCCAAAGCCATTGGAGATCGTTCAACCCGAAGGTCCGAGCTTTAGTGTTGATGGCAATAGTGTTGAATGGTTGGGATGGTCATTTCGCATCGGTTTCAACGCTCGGGAAGGTTTGGTGTTACATCAGATCGGTTATAGCGACCCGGCTCAAAATAGTCGTTTGCGTTCCATCATTCACCGCGTTTCAGTTTCGGAAATGGTGGTGCCTTATGGAGATCCAGATAACAACTATGCACGCCGCAATGCCTTCGATGTAGGGGAATACGGCATAGGTTTATTTGCTAACTCTCTTGAGCTTGGTTGTGATTGCCTGGGTCTAATTCGATATTTTGATGCCCACATGGCAACCGGTCGTGGCGAGGTTATGGAGATTCGCAACGCGGTCTGCATGCACGAGGAAGACTACGGGATATTGTGGAAGCATTCAGACTGGCGTACTGGCGATGTAGAGGTGCGTCGATCTCGCCGGCTAGTGGTGTCGTTCATCGCCACTGTCGGTGTTTACGAATATGGTTTCTTTTGGTACTTCTATTTGGACGGTACCATTCAACTCGAGATCAAGTTGACCGGTATTGTCAGTACCGGTGCACTCGCGCCTGGTGAAACTCGCAAGTACGGCACTGAGATTGCACCGCGATTATACGCACCCATCCATCAGCATGTGTTTAATGTGCGCATGGATATGGCAATCGATGGACCCAATAATTCGGTGTATGAAGTTAACACCCGGTCTGAACCTATGGGTCCAAACAACCCATTGGGAAATGCCTGTTACGCGGAGGAGACGCTACTCAAGAATGAGCAAGATGCTGCGCGCAATATGTCTTTGGAGAGTGCGCGTCATTGGAAGATTGTAAATCCTAATGTGACTAATAGTTTGGGTCAGCCGGTTGGCTACAAGCTGGTGCCTGAAGTCAACGCGTTTCCCTTTTCTGATCCCCAATCCAGTGTGCGTCGCCGGGCTGGATTTATGAATCATCATTTCTGGGCTACAGCTTACAATTCACGGGAGCGCTATGCTGCGGGAGACTATCCCAACCAAAGTGATCCGTGTGTGGATCACGGTCTGCCCGATTATATTAAGCAGAATCGGTCGCTCGAAAATACAAGTTTGACCGTATGGCACAGCCTTAATAGTCATCACGTTGTACGTCCTGAGGACTGGCCGGTCATGCCGGTAGCTACTATCGGTTTTCATCTTAAGCCAGTTGGTTTTTTCGATCGTAACCCGGCCATAAACTTACCGCCAACATCATCCAAGGGTAGTAAGAATTCGAACGATTCGAATTGCCACTGAGGAATTCAGCTCTGAGTTTCAGCGACTTTCAATTGACCAGTGGTGTGCCTGCCTAACAACAAATTGGATTAGCCAACAATATCGAGTTAACTTAAAAATAGAGGATAGAAAAATGTTTACATCAATGAAAAACAGATCAGTAGTAGTAACCGGCGCTAGCAAGGGTATTGGTAAAGGTATTGCTAAAGTTTTCAGCGCCGCAGGTTGCAAAGTTTTAGTCGTTGCGCGGAGTATAAGTAGGATAAACACCCTTTTCCCCGAAATCAAAAAGTATTGATTGACCCCAAAACCCTGTTGTTTTCCTCCAATCTGAGAGTGACCACGCTAATTACGCTCACATTAGCTTTGTCATTCGCCATGGCAAGCCCAAGATCTTTAGACCACTCCGAGTGTTAGGGTTTTGGGTTGGTGAATCATATTTCCTTCTATCCATCGTTGTAGAAACCGTTCGGGATT
>JAOTWM010000086.1 GCA_029862885.1 Gammaproteobacteria bacterium | reverse complement strand
GGCATTTGGTGAAAAATGTGCCGCGAGTCACCGGATTTATCGGCGGGACCAGTGCTAAACCGACCCCGATTTCCGATAAAGAGGCGCAAGCCATCATCGATCAGGTTAGAGAAGGAGCAGATAAGCCCAAGCCGAAATTTACGTTTGAACCGGGAGAGTTGGTGCGCGTTGTCGATGGGCCGTTTCAGGACTTTAACGGTACCGTCGAGGACGTCAATTTTGAAAAGAGCAAGCTGCGAGTGGCGGTGTCGATCTTCGGTCGCTCAACACCGGTTGAGCTTGGATTTAGTCAAGTTGAGAAAGGTTAAGCGGTAGCAACCAATTACACGGGGAGCCGCAAGGCGATTGCACCCGTACGGAGCGCAAAGATGGCAAAAAAAATTCAGGCTTATATTAAACTACAGGTGCCGGCGGGCGATGCCAAGCCAAGTCCTCCGGTAGGCCCAGCGCTGGGTCAGCACGGCGTTAACATTATGGAGTTCTGCAAGGCGTTCAACGCCGAAACCCAAAATATGGAGCGCGGTTTGCCGATACCGGTGGTCATTACCGTATTCGCCGACAAAAGTTTTAGCTTCATCAAGAAAACTCCACCCGCCTCGGTGTTGCTGAGAAAAGCAGCCGGAGTGGGTAAGGGCAGCGCGGTTCCGAATCGCGATAAAGTCGGGAAAGTGTCACGTGCCCAGTTGGAAGAAATCGCGACCCTCAAGAGGCCGGACCTCAATAGCTACGAGATGGATCAAGCGGTTCGAATCATCGCCGGTAGTGCCCGCAGTATGGGCATCGAAACGGATGGGGTGTAAGCGATGTCGGTAACTGGCAAACGACTGAATGCGGCATTAAGCAAAATCGATCGCAGCGCGACTTACACCCTCGATGACGCTTTGAACCTGGTCAAAGAACTGGCCTCGGCTAAGTTCGATGAAAGTATCGATGTGTCGATAAACCTAGGCGTTAATGCCCGCAAGTCGGATCAGACCGTACGCGGTGCAACGGTGATGCCGCGCGGTACTGGTAAGACGGTACGGGTTGCGGTATTCGCCGACGGTGGCGACGCGGATGCCGCGCGCGAAGCCGGGGCCGATCTGGTCGGACTCGAGGACTTGGCCGAGCAAGTGAAGAACGGCCAGATCGATTTCGATACCTGCATCGCAACCCCCGACTCGATGCGGGTGGTCGGCAAGCTCGGGCAGATTCTTGGGCCGCGTGGACTCATGCCTAACCCAAAGGTTGGAACAGTAACGGCCGATGTTGCCAAGGCCGTCGGTAATGCCAAGGCCGGCCAGGTGCAGTTCCGTATTGACAAGGCAGGCATTATTCATTGTCCGATCGGCAAGTCGTCGTTCGATGTCGCGGCGCTAACGGAAAATTTCAATGCGTTGTTGGCGGCGTTGCACAAAGCTAAGCCGGCGGCAGCCAAGGGTCAGTATATCCAGCGGATTACGGTGTCCAGCACGATGGGACCGGGAGTGCGAGTTGACCGGGGTTCGGTCGCCGCATAAGTGGGCGCGCGACGGCGCGGCAATGCACGCATATACGGTGTTGATCAAGATAGTCGCGCCGGTGGCGAAATGAATCTCTGTCGATGACAGCGATTCATTTCGCCAGAGTTTTGGGACCTGTTGTTGGCGGGCCGGTGTGGTGTGGCCCGGCGGTAGTGCCAGTGGGGCTACCGGCGGAAGCACCGATGGTGTGCCGACGGCGGGATGTCAAAGACCGCAGGTGAGATCCCGGCGACGGGATGCGCTTAATGGGGTACCCCGGCCTGCGCAGACGGTGTCACCGAATCAGGAGTTTCCTGTGGTTGGGCACCACGGTGTAAAGAGGAGTTGCTCAATATGAGCTTGAATCTTGAAGAAAAGAAAGCAGTAGTAAGCGCGGTGGCGGAGCAGATTGCGAATGCGAACGCCACGATTCTCGCGGAGTATCGCGGACTCAGTGTGGCCCAGATGATGGGATTGCGAACCGCGGCGCGAGATGCCGGGGTGTTCGTGCGTATCGTCAAGAATACGCTGGCACGGCGAGTGGTGGAGGGTTCTCAGTTTGAGTGTCTTCAAGACCATCTCGTGGGTCCGTTGGCATTGGCGACGTCGGAAGATCCGGTGGCTGTTGCTAAAGTGCTTAGCGAGTTTGCGAAGCACAACGACCGGTTGCAAATTAAAGTAGGTGCGATGAACGGAGCGGTACTCAACGGTACCGAGATTGCAGCGTTGGCAAAACTCCCCGGTCGCGATGAATTGCTCGCGAAGCTGGTCGGTACATTGCAGGCGCCGGTGCAGAAGTTCGTGTCCACTCTGAACGAGGTACCGAGCAAGTGGGTTCGCACTCTTGCGGCGATTCGGGATAGCAAGCAAGCGGCTTAAGACTGTTATTACATTAATTTTTAAAGTGTCCAATTTATCAGGAGATTAACATGGCTTTATCAAGACAAGAGATCATCGACGCGGTAGCAGAAATGTCCGTGCTCGATTTGTCCGAACTGATCACGGAGATGGAAGACAAGTTCGGTGTAACGGCGTCGGCGGCGATCGCGGTGGCGGGTCCGGCGGCGGCTGGCAGCGAGCCGGCGGCCGAGGAAAAGACCGAGTTTGACGTAATTCTAGGTAGTTTCGGCGAGAAAAAAGTCGGCGTCATTAAGACGGTCCGTGCGCTAACCGGGCTTGGACTGAAAGAGGCTAAGGATCTGGTGGAAGCCGTACCGTCGCCGATTAAGGAAGGAATCTCCAAGGACGAAGCCGAAGACATGAGGAAACAGCTGGAGGAAGCCGGCGCAACTGTTGAGCTTAGGTAAGCAGCCACTGTCCCAGGCGAAACGCCTGTGGGTGGTCCCGAAAATGCGGGGCGCGGCCGGTGCGGAAACGCACTGGGTGCCAGTCCTGCGTGTCGGTATTTTATTCGCGTTATCCACGTATTGATTCAGCCGTTTGAACCTGGCGGCCATTGAGGGAATTTATGGGCTACTCCTTTACCGAAAAGAAACGAATTCGCAAGAGTTTCAGCAAGCGCCCGAGTGTATTGGGCACACCTTACCTACTGGCGATCCAGAAGGAATCGTACTATCGCTATCTGCAGGCCGAGGTCAAGCCGGAGCAGCGTATCGATCAAGGTTTACAGGCAGCGTTCAAGTCGGTATTTCCAATTGAGAGCTACAACGGCAGCGCTACGCTCGACTTCGTCAGTTATCGCCTGGGCACACCGCAATTTGATGTTAAGGAGTGTCAGCAGCGCGGCTTGATCTTTTCCGCTCCGTTGCGGGTGGTGCTGCGCTTGATGATTTTTAACAAAGACGACGCTGGCGGCGCTAAGAGCGTCAAGGACGTAAAAGAGCAAGAAGTCTATATGGGAGAAATGCCGTTAATGACGGATAACGGCACGTTTGTAATAAACGGCACCGAGCGCGTCATCGTTTCCCAGTTGCACCGTTCGCCAGGGGTATTCTTTGATCATGATCGCGGCAAGACCCATTCGTCCGGAAAGCTATTGTTTTCCTCGCGTGTGATTCCCTACCGTGGCTCATGGCTCGATCTGGAGTTTGATCCCAAGGATTTGCTCTATATACGCATCGATCGCCGCCGTAAGTTGCCGGCCACTATCTTGTTACGGGCGCTGGGGTTCACCGGTCAGGAAATCCTGGCGATGTTCTTTGAGAACGATACGTTTCATCTCGGAGGCAAGGAGCTGCAGATGGATCTCTACCCACAGCGGTTGCGGGGCCAACAAGCGGGATTCGATGTTAAAACCCCGAAGGGCGATGTTATTGTCGAGACAGGTCGGCGTATTACCGCTCGACATATCCGCGAGCTTGAGAAATCACGGCTAAAAAAGCTTGCCGTTCCGTCGGAATTCGTCGTCGGTAGATCGTTGGCCCAAGAATTGATTGATGAGTCGACCGGCGAATTGATTGCCGAGGCCAACGACATCCTGACCCAGGAGTTGTTGGACCGTCTGGTGGAGGCCAAAGTACCGCAGATCGAAACGATCTATACCAACGATCTCGATCAGGGTCCGTACATTTCCGAAACTTTGCGGATCGATCCGACGCGTTCCGAGTTGGAGGCGCAAGTGGAAATCTACCGCATGATGCGCCCTGGGGAGCCGCCCACCAAAGATGCGGCTCAAACCTTATTCACTAACCTGTTTTTCAACCTGGATCGCTACGATCTGTCGGCGGTGGGCCGTATGAAATTCAACCGCCGCCTCGGCCGCGATGCGGACGAAGGGCCGGGTACGTTGAGCAAACAGGATATCGTCGATGTGATGAAGACATTGATCGGATTAAAGAACGGTCAGGGTGAGATCGACGATATCGATAATCTCGGCAATCGTCGGGTGCGGTCGGTGGGAGAGCTGGTGGAAAACCAGTTTCGAGTGGGATTGGTGCGCGTCGAGCGCGCGGTTCGTGAGCGATTGAGCCTTGCGGAAGCTGAGAATTTGACGCCCCAGGATTTGATCAATGCGAAGCCGGTATCGGCCGTTGTGAAAGAGTTTTTCGGGTCGAGCCAGTTATCGCAGTTTATGGATCAGACCAATCCGTTGTCGGAAGTTACCCATAAGAGGCGCGTCTCAGCATTGGGCCCGGGTGGCCTGACGCGAGAACGTGCGGGATTTGAAGTGCGCGATGTACATCCCACGCACTACGGCAGAGTGTGCCCAATTGAGACGCCGGAAGGTCCAAATATCGGGTTGATCAATTCGCTTGCGGTGTATGCCCGGACCAACGAGTATGGTTTTTTGGAAACACCATATCGTCAGGTCAAATCGAGTCGGGTTGCCGAAGGCATTGAGTTTCTCTCCGCAATCGAAGAGCGAAATTATGTGATTGCCCAAGCCAATGCCACAGTAGATAACAAAGGCAAGCTAATCGACGAATTGGTGTCGTGTCGGCATCAGAACGAGTTCACATTATCGACCCCCGACCAAATCGACTATATCGATGTGGCGCCGTCGCAAATCGTGTCGGTGGCTGCGTCGCTAATCCCATTTCTCGAGCACGATGACGCGAACCGAGCATTGATGGGTTCCAATATGCAGCGTCAAGCGGTACCGGTGACACGCAGCGAAAAGCCGTTGGTAGGTACCGGAATGGAACGAACGGTGGCAGTGGATTCCGGGGTAACGGTGGTGGCGCGGCGCGGTGGTGTAGTCGATTCCGTGGACGCTGGCCGTATCGTGGTGCGGGTCAACGACGATGAGCACCGAACCGGCGAGCCCGGTGTCGATATTTACAACCTAATCAAATACACGCGCTCCAATCAGAATACGACGATCAATCAGCGTCCGCTGGTACACGTCGGTGATCAGATTGCCGCCAGCGATGTTCTGGCCGACGGTCCATCGACGGATATGGGTGAGCTCGCACTGGGGCGTAACGTGTTGGTGGCGTTCATGCCATGGAACGGATACAACTTCGAGGATTCCATACTCATATCCGAGCGCCTTGTGCAAGACGACGTGTATACGTCGATTCACATCGAAGAGTTGTCTTGCGTGGCCCGCGATACCAAGCTTGGTTCGGAAGAGATTACTCGCGATATACCGAATGTCGGCGAATCCGCATTATCGAAGTTGGACGAATCCGGCATCGTGTATATCGGCGCGGAGGTCGTGCCCAGCGACGTGCTGGTCGGGAAGGTGACGCCAAAGGGCGAAACCCAGCTCACACCGGAAGAGAAATTGCTGCGTGCAATTTTCGGTGAAAAAGCCTCTGACGTGAAGGACACTTCGTTGCGCATGCCTTCAGGAATGTCAGGTACGGTTATCGACGTGCAGGTATTTACCCGCGATGGTGTGGAAAAGGACGCCCGCGCACGGGCCAACGAACAAGAGGAGCTAGCTCGGGTTCGCAAGGACTTTGACGATCAATTTAGAATTGTCGAAGAGGATACGTATGCCCGCTTCGAGCGACTGATGGTAGGCCGGACCGCCGACGGCGGACCGGGTGACTTGGGCGCTGGCGACAAAGTTACCAAAGGCTATTTGGCCGAATTACCGCGCAATCGTTGGGGTGAAATTCGACTGCGTAATGAGGAGGCCAACGAACATGTCGAACGGATCCGGGCGGAACTCGATGAACAACGTCAAGCGTTCGACCGAATGTTCGATGAAAAGCGTGGCAAGCTCCAGGCCGGGGACGATTTGGCACCCGGAGTGCTGAAGATGGTAAAGGTTTTCGTCGCGGTTAAACGGCGGTTGCAACCCGGTGACAAGATGGCGGGTCGGCACGGCAACAAAGGTGTAATTTCTAAAATCGTGCCGGTGGAAGATATGCCCTATATGGAAGACGGTACGACCGTCGACATTGTATTGAATCCGTTGGGTGTGCCATCGCGAATGAATGTCGGGCAAGTGCTGGAAACCCACATGGGTTGGGCTAGCCACGAGCTAGGCAAACAGATCGATAAGATGTTGTCGGACAAGCCGGTCAAGACCGGTGAAGTCAGGCGCTTCGTCGACAAGATATACAACCATAGCGGCCGCAAAGAGGATATCAAGTCTCTGAATAACGATGAATTGTTGGAATTGGCGAATAATCTGCGCGAAGGCGTGCCGATTGCCACTCCGGTATTCGACGGCGCCGCCGAGGAAGAGATTAAGGAACTGTTACGGCTGGCGGGGTTGCCGACTAGTGGCCAAGCCGTACTGCACGATGGCCGTACGGGCGAGCGTTTCGATCGACCCATTACGGTGGGTTACATGTATATGCTCAAACTCAATCACCTGGTCGATGACAAGATGCACGCCCGTTCCACGGGCCCATACAGCTTGATCACCCAACAGCCCCTCGGTGGTAAGGCGCAGTTCGGCGGTCAGCGTTTTGGGGAAATGGAGGTGTGGGCGCTGGAGGCCTATGGCGCCGCGTATACCTTGCAGGAAATGCTTACCGTCAAATCTGACGATGTGGGCGGCCGCACCAAGATTTACGAAAACATTGTCAAAGGTGACCACCATATGGAAGCCAGTATGCCGGAGAGCTTCAATGTGTTGGTGAAGGAAATACGATCGCTCGGCCTAAATATCGAACTTAAGCACGATAAGTGATGCATCGCACGAATTACGATTTATCTGAGGATCTAAGATGAGAGACCTGCTTAGTCTGTTCAAACAATCCGGCCGGATCGAAGATTTTGATGCGATTCGGATCGGTGTCGCCTCTCCGGAGAAGATCCGGTCGTGGTCCTTTGGTGAGGTCAAAAAACCGGAGACCATTAATTACCGCACCTTTAAGCCAGAGCGCGACGGTTTGTTCTGTGCCAAATTGTTCGGCCCCACTAATGACTATGAATGTCTGTGTGGAAAATATAAACGCCTCAAGCACCGTGGTGTAATTTGCGAGAAATGTGGGGTCGAAGTAACGCTTTCGAAAGTCCGCCGAGAGCGCATGGGTCACATCGATCTTGCCAGCCCGGTCGCCCATATCTGGTTCTTGAAATCGCTGCCCTCTCGTTTGGGATTGTTACTGGATATGACGGTGCGCGAAATCGAGCGGGTGTTGTATTTCGAGGCCTATGTGATCATCGAGCCGGGCATGACGCCTCTGGAGCGCGGTACGCTGTTGACCGAGGAGGCATATCTCGATGCGGTTGAGGAATACGGTGATGAGTTCGACGCGCGGATGGGAGCCGAGGCCGTGCGCGAGTTACTGCGCCATATTGACTGCAAAGCCGATGCCGTTTTGCTGCGCGAAGAACTCAAGGGTACAAGCTCAGAAACGAAAATTAAGAAGTTGACCAAACGCTTGAAGGTGGTCGAAGCCTTTGTCCACTCCGGCAATAAACCGGAGTGGATGGTGATGGAAATCTTGCCGGTACTGCCGCCGGACTTGCGGCCCCTGGTGCCGTTGGATGGTGGACGCTTTGCGACATCGGATCTCAACGATCTGTATCGGCGCGTCATTAACCGTAACAATCGTTTAAAGCGGCTGTTGGATCTCAATGCGCCCGATATCATCGTACGTAACGAAAAACGTATGTTGCAGGAGGCCACAGATGCGTTATTGGATAACGGCAGGCGTGGCAAGGCCATCACCGGTGCGAACAAACGCCAGCTCAAATCCTTGGCGGACATGATTAAAGGCAAGCAAGGCCGGTTCCGCCAGAATCTCCTCGGTAAGCGTGTCGATTATTCCGGCCGTTCGGTCATCGTAGTGGGCCCGACGCTCAAGCTGCATCAATGTGGCTTACCGAAGAAGATGGCGCTTGAGTTGTTTAAACCATTTATTTTCAGCAAGCTGGAATTGCGCGGTTTGGCCACTACCATCAAGCAGGCGAAAAAGATGGTGGATCAAGAAAGCGCCGAAGTATGGGATATTCTCGAAGAGGTGATCCGCGAACACCCCGTAATGCTGAACCGTGCGCCAACACTGCATCGGCTCGGTATCCAGGCGTTCGAGCCAGTGCTTATCGAGGGCAAAGCGATTCAATTGCACCCATTGGTTTGTACGCCGTACAACGCCGATTTCGACGGCGATCAAATGGCCGTACATATTCCGTTATCGGTGGAAGCGCAGCTCGAAGCGCGATCGCTGATGATGTCCACCAATAATATTTTGTCGCCGGCCAATGGCGAACCCATCATCGTGCCGTCGCAGGATATTGTGTTAGGGCTTTACTATTTGACGCGTTACCGTGTCAACGCAGTGGGCGAAGGCCGCTGGTTCAGCGATGTTGCGGAAGTTCGGCGCGCCGTCGATTCAAAAATGGTGTCGCTGCATGCGCGAATTAAGGTTCGTATAACGGAGCGCCACCTCGATGCCGACCGTGCAGTGGTGGAGACGCGCAAGGTCTACGACACCACCGCGGGTCGGGCTATATTGTCGGAAATTCTACCGGTCGGATTGGAGTTTTCCAATATTGACCAGGACATGAAGAAGCGCTCGATCTCGGAGGTAATTAACGCTTGTTACCGGCGAGTGGGGCTTAAAGAGACGGTAATATTCGCAGACCAATTGATGTACACGGGCTTCGAATACGCGGCGAAAGCAGGCATTTCGATCGGTGTCGACGATATGGTGATACCGGACGACAAGGAGCAGATATTGGGTACGGCCGAACAGGAGGTCAAAAGTATCCAGTCACAATATACCTCGGGCTTACTTACTGACGGCGAACGTTACAACAAGGTGGTCGATATCTGGACTCGTACCAGCGAAATGGTCGCGAAGTCGATGATGAACGAACTCGGTGTCGATCGAGTCACAGACGCCGAGGGCAAGATGGTTGACCAGGAGTCATTCAACTCCATTTATATGATGGCGGACTCCGGCGCTCGTGGTAGCCACGCGCAGATCCGGCAGTTAGCCGGGATGCGTGGGCTGATGGCGAAACCGGATGGTTCCATCATCGAGACGCCGATTACCGCGAATTTCCGCGAAGGCCTGAATGTGTTGCAGTACTTCATTTCGACTCACGGTGCCCGCAAAGGCTTAGCGGACACGGCGCTAAAAACCGCTAATTCCGGGTACCTGACCCGACGTCTGGTGGATGTGTGTCAGGATTTGGTCGTAACCGAACCGGATTGCGGCACTACTAACGGCATGATTCGTCAGGCCCTGGTGCAGGGTGGTGAGATCGTTATCCCGTTGCGCGACCGTATCCTCGGTCGCGTCGTAGTGGGTGATGTCGTGAGCGCTAGCGACGGCAGTGTGCTGCTGCAAAATAACGAGATGATCGACGAACACGCGGTAATTCGTTTCGAGCAGCATAATGTCAATGAGGTCTACGTGCGTTCGGCGGTGACCTGCGAAACTCGCTACGGAATTTGTGGGATGTGTTACGGCCGCGATCTTGGCCGTGGACATTTGGTAAATCGGGGCGAAGCGGTCGGAGTGATCGCCGCACAAAGCATCGGCGAGCCCGGTACCCAGCTTACGATGCGCACATTTCATATCGGTGGTGCTGCGTCCCGGGCCGCGGCGATTAGTAATATCGAAGTAAAGACGACCGGTGCGGTCAGACTCAGTAATGTAAAGCTCATCACGGCTAAAAGCGGAAAGCACGTGGTGGTGACCCGCTCGGGTGAATTGGTAATTCAGGATGTCCAAGGCGCTGACCGTGAGCGCTACAAGATTCCTTACGGCGCGCTATTGTCGGTTGGCGACGGCGACGAGGTGACCGCCGGCCAGCTGGTGGCGAACTGGGATCCCCATACGCATCCCATCATTACTGATGTAGCGGGAAAGGTCACGTTTGGCGATATGGTGGAAGGCGTTACCGTCAACAAGCAAACCGATGAGTACACGGGACTCAGTACGTTTGTGGTAATGGATCCGAAACAGCGCCGCGGTACCGCGCAGGACATGAAGCCGACAATCAGCTTGGTGGACGACAACGGTGAACTCTTCACTATTGCCGGTACCGATATTCCCGCCCGCTATAACATGCCGGGCGGTGCCATTGTGTTGGTTGAAGACGGTAACGACGTCAGCGGTGGCGACGTGTTGGCACGTATTCCCCAGGAAACCTCTAAAACCCGCGATATTACGGGTGGTTTACCGCGGGTCGCGGAATTGTTCGAGGCCCGTAAACCAAAGGACCCGGCGATTTTGGCGGCTCGTAGTGGCGTCGTGTCATTTGGTAAGGAAACCAAAGGCAAACAGCGCCTCGTCATCACCGACAGCAACGACGGACTGGAATACGAATATCTGATCCCGAAAGGCCGGCACATTACCGTGTTCGAAGGCGAATCGGTCCAGCAAGGCGAAATGATCGTCGACGGATCCCCGGTGGCGAGCGATATCCTGGAATTGCTCGGAGTTGACGAATTGACGAACTACGTTGTCAACGAGGTTCAGGATGTCTATCGGTTACAAGGCGTCAAGATTAACGATAAACATATCGAGGTGATTATTCGTCAAATGTTGCGTAAGGTTCGAATCGAGGAACCCGGTGACACGTTGTTCCTGCCGGGCGAGCAGGTTGAGCGCGCCCGATTGTTGGAGGAAAACGAGCGTATTGAGGCTCAAGATGGAGCCGTCGCGGTAGCGCAGCGGATTCTGCTGGGGATAACCAAGGCGTCGCTAACCACGGAATCGTTTATTTCCGCCGCGTCGTTCCAAGAAACGACGCGGGTTCTGACCGACGCGTCGATCAACGGCAAAGTCGATCACCTGCGCGGCCTGAAAGAAAATGTCATCGTCGGGCGCTTGATCCCGGCCGGGACGGGCCTCGCCTACCACGAGGAGCGTCGCCGCAGCCGCCAAGAGGCGGTCGACCAGGCTCACGAGCTGGAACAGCTGCTCGGTGAGGTGACACCTTCGGACACGGACGAAATGGAGGTAACCGTTGACGCGCCGCCGCAAGACGGGGAGGTAGTTAGCGCCTAGCGGAGTCGCATGGTGGCTGGCAGTGGGGCGCACCAAGCCATACTGCCGGCGGCTCCGTGGAAAGCCGCGGATTTGCTTGACATTTAGGCCTTTGCTGCCTAGAATCGGCGCTCCTTTTTTCCGGATAGAGTGGCGCCGGCTTCCGGACTTAACTGATCCTTCGAACAAGCCCAGATTATGGGCTTTTCATTGTTTGGGCCCAGAATTGCGTCGCGTGGTGAGCTTGTAATTGGAATGCCAACGATTAATCAATTAGTCAGAAACCCGCGCAAGAAGCAGGTTAAGAAATCGAATGTTCCGGCGCTGGCCGCGTCGCCGCAGAAACGCGGTGTCTGCACCCGGGTCTACACGACCACGCCGAAGAAGCCGAATTCCGCATTGCGGAAGGTCGCTCGCGTGCGGCTTACCAATGGTTTTGAAGTTACCACCTATATCGGTGGCGAAGGGCACAATTTACAGGAGCACTCGGTAGTGTTGATTCGCGGCGGCCGAGTCAAAGATCTGCCGGGCGTGCGCTACCACACGGTGCGTGGTGCGTTGGACACTTCCGGAGTGAGTGAACGCCGGCAAGGTCGTTCCAAGTACGGGGCCAAGCGGCCGAAGTCCTGATGGGGTGAGCAGCTACGGTCTTTGCGGACCGGATCGAGATCAAGGGCGAATAATGAATTGGGGTTGCGCGGGCAACCCCAACGTGTGTTCAGAGAGCGATATCAGTAATGCCGAGACGACGAGAAGTTCCAAAACGCGAGATTCTGCCGGATCCGAAATTCGACGATCAGACGGTAACGAAATTCGTGAATATATTGATGCGGGACGGCAAAAAGTCGACCGCGGAGAAAATTCTATATGGTGCGTTTGACATCATCATTGAGCGGCGTAAAGGCGACGCCATGGAAGTTTTTAATGAAGCGCTCGACAAGGTTCGGCCGATGGTCGAGGTGAAGAGTCGGCGAGTCGGTGGTGCGACGTATCAGGTGCCCGTTGAAGTACGGCCAACACGGCGTAATGCATTGGCAATGCGTTGGTTGGTAGAAGCGGCAAGGGGTCGCAACGAAAAATCAATGACCGCGCGTTTGGCCGGTGAGTTGATGGATGCGTCGGAGAGCCGCGGTGCTGCCGTGAAAAAGCGTAGCGACGTACACCGGATGGCTGAGGCAAACAAGGCATTTTCGCATTATCGGTTTTAATGCAAGGTTTACGAATCGACAGGATAATTTGACGTGCCAAGGGCAACTCCATTAGAGCGATACCGAAATATCGGGATCATGGCGCATATCGATGCGGGGAAGACCACGACGACCGAGCGCATCCTTTTTTATACCGGCATTTCCCACAAGATTGGTGAAGTCCACGACGGTAACGCCGTTATGGACTGGATGGAGCAGGAACAAGAGCGTGGCATTACGATCACCTCGGCGGCCACAACGTGTTTTTGGAAGGGCATGGATCAAAGCTATCCTGAGCACCGTATCAACATCATTGATACTCCGGGACACGTCGATTTTACGATCGAAGTCGAGCGTTCATTGCGGGTTCTGGATGGTGCGGTGGCGGTGTTCTGTGCGGTGGGCGGCGTTGAACCGCAATCCGAAACGGTATGGCGGCAAGCCGATAAGTACGGTGTGCCAAGAATGGCATTCGTTAACAAAATGGATCGCGCCGGCGCCGATTTTCTGCGTGTAGTTGGGCAGATCCGCGATCGGTTGGGTGCAAACCCGGTAGCGATTCAGATTCCGATCGGTGCTGAGGAAGGTTTTGAGGGTGTCGTCGACCTGGTGAAAATGAAAGGCATTTACTGGGACGATTCCACTAAGGGTGCGAGATTCGAAGAGCGAGACATCCCCAGTGAATTGCAGGCACAGGCCGAAGCTCTACGCGAGGAGTTAGTGGAAGCGGCGGCCGAAGCCAACGATGAATTAATGGAAAAGTACCTCGAAGAAGGCGAATTGAGTCGCGAAGACATCATGCGTGGGTTGCGTCAGCGCACGTTAGCCAACGAAGTCGTATGCGTGCTGTCAGGTTCGGCCTTCAAGAACAAGGGCGTACAGGCGATGCTCGACGCAATTATCGACTATATGCCGAGCCCCAATGAGGTGCCACCAGTAAAGGGTATTTTGGACGATGCAGCCGCGACCGCGGCAATACGCAATGCGTCCGATGACGAGCCATTCGCCGCACTAGCGTTCAAGATTGCCACCGATCCGTTTGTTGGCCAGTTGGTATTTTTCCGTGTTTATTCGGGCGTCGTGAAATCCGGCGACACAATATATAACCCCGTCAAAGGTAAGAAGGAGCGTGTGGGCCGTATTCTACAAATGCACGCGAATGAACGCGCCGATGTCAAAGAAGTGCGCGCAGGAGACATTGCGGCCGCGGTCGGGATCAAGGATGTGACCACGGGTGATACCTTATGCAGCCTAAACGACGCCATCACCTTAGAGCGTATGGAATTCCCGGAACCGGTTATCTCTCAGGCGGTTGAGCCTAAGACCAAAATCGATCAGGAAAAACTCGGAGTTGCACTCGCGAAACTGGCGCAGGAGGATCCTTCATTTCAAGTCAAGACGGATGAGGAATCAGGGCAAACTATTATCTCTGGCATGGGAGAGTTGCATCTGGAGATTATTATCGATCGTATGCGGCGCGAATTTAATGTGGATGCGAATGTCGGTAAGCCGCAAGTGGCTTATCGCGAATCCATTACTCGCATGGTCGAGCAAGAGCACAAGTTTTCCAAGCAGACCGGCGGTCGTGGCCAATTTGGTCACGTTTATTTGCGTTTGGAGCCACAGGAGCGCGGTGCGGGCTTTGAATTTGCGGACGAGATTAAGGGTGGTGTTATTCCGCGTGAGTATATTCCTGCGGTTGGGAAGGGCGTTCGCGAGGCCATGGATTCAGGTGTGATTGCCGGTTACCCGATGGTCGATGTGAAAGTGACGGTGTATGACGGTTCCTATCACGAAGTCGATTCGTCTGAGCATGCGTTCAAGACCGCGGCGATTCTTGCGTTCCGCGAAGGTGCGGTGCGTGCCGGTGCACAGTTACTCGAACCCATCATGGCCGTTGAGGTCGTGACTCCGGAAGAATACATGGGGCCGGTAACCGGGGGCCTTAATTCGCGGCGCGGCATTATTCTTGGAATGGACGAAGTTCCGAGCGGGAAGGTGGTGCGCGCCGAGGTGCCCTTAGCGGAAATGTTTGGTTACGCGACGGCGCTACGGTCGGCTACCCAGGGGCGTGCGACATACTCGATGGAATTCACAAAGTATGCGCCAGCGCCGAGTAATGTGGCTGAAGTGGTCATGAAGAAGGCTAGTTGATTCACGTTATTACTACGAATTAGAGAAGAGGTAATCACCATGTCGAAGGCGAAATTTGAGCGAACGAAGCCGCATGTCAATGTGGGTACGATAGGG